>NZ_JZWV01000933.1 GCF_000966975.1 Streptomyces katrae
GGGGGGGGGGGCGGCGGCGGGGAGGGCGGGGCGCCGTCCGCCGGTGGCTGCCAACCGGAGCTGGGGTACGGGCCCGCGTCCGGGACGGGCGGGGCCGGCGGAGGGGTGTGCGGGGTCGCCGTCCGCGTCAGGAAGTTGTAGCGGCACTCCTCGCAGAACGGGGCCATGGCCTCGCGCGGGGTCCGGCACCGCGGGCACAGCTCCGCCTGGGCCGTCGGCTCACCGGTGGTGGGAGGGTAGGCCGGGGGGCTCACCGGGGCGGCCATACGGTGGCCGCAGACCTCGCACCAGTCGTCGGCGGCGGACTGGTGCCCGTTCGGGCAGGTCGGCATCGCGGCGCTTCCCCCTTCTCCCCGCGGCGCCGCCGCGGGGGTCTACTCAGGTCTTCTTCACTCGGACGGTCTGTGTCGAACGCGTTTCAAGGGTCATCTCGTCGGCATCGGCGACCTTGGCTTTCAGGCGCACAGTACCCGCCGCCGCGTCGACGACATCCACCACCTTGGAGAGCAGTCTGGCGGTGTCGGCGTTCCCGGAGGCGCTCGCCAACTGCACGGCACGGCCCAGTTTGGCCGTGGCGCCGTCGACATCGCCCATTTTGCGGGCATGCAGGCCCTGCTGGATAGCCTGCGCGAGCTCGGCCTGCCCGGTGTAGTGCGCCACTTGAGGACTGATCGCGGTCGACGCGGCGAGGTCGTTCGTCCACACCGCCCGGACCAGCCCCTGGGCGACCGGGGACCCCGGCTCGCCGGCCGGCCCCGGCAGGACCAGCGAGGCGCGGGCGGCCAGCATCTCCTGGCCGACGGCGGCGTCCGGCACCCGCACGCACACGTGGTAGTCACGGGACTCGTCGCCCCAGGAGCCCGTCGGATAGTCCCCGGCGCGCGGCCCCGCCTCGGTACGGCGGCCCGTGAGGTCCTGGACGGACGGCGAGACCTGCTTGACGTACTGGATCTCCGCCCCGACGGGGGTCCACACGCGTAGCACCACGTCCGCGACCTCCTTGCCCATGACCTTCTCCATCATGAGCGTGAAGTCCTCGGCGAGGTGGGCCGGATCGGCGACGATGTCGGCGGAGCCCAGCAGGGCGCTCGCGATCCCCGTCACCTCCTTGACCTCCCAGTCGGTGCCCACACCGCGCGCGTCGCAGGTGAAGCGGCCCGCGCAGGCCTCCAGGGTGGCGCGCAGCACGGCCGGGTCCTCGTGCTCGTTGCGCCCGTCGGTGAGCAGGATGCCGTGCCGGATGGCGGCCGTGGAGCGGCGCAGCAGCCCGTCCGCCAGCCGCAGCCAGGTGCCGATGGCGGTGCCGCCGCCCGCGCTGAGGCCGCGCAGGGCCTCCTTGGCCTGTGCGCGGGTGGCCGGGTCGGCGGTGGCGAGGAGGCCCTGGCCGGGGTAGACCTCGCGGGCCTCGTGGGTGCCGGCGATCACGGCGAAGGCCGTGCCGTCGCGCAGGGTGTCGATCGCGGCGGCGGTGGCCTCGCGGGCGCCGCGCATCTTCTCCGGCGGGTACTCCATCGAGCCGGAGCAGTCGACCATGATCACTACGGCCGCGTCCTGCCCGAGGGCGCGAGCGGTGGTGGCGGTGGCCCCGCCGGTGGAGGTGACCGTCACGATGGCGTGCACGTCCCGCCCGCCCTCGGGGAGGAACTCGTTCTGGTACACCTCCATGCTGAAGCGCGGGGCGCGCGGCTTGGCGAAGTTCGCCATCGGGATGACTCCTCGGGGGCTGTCGGGTCGGAGCGGACGGGCCGGGGCGGGGCGGACCTGGGCGGGTGGACCGGGTTCAGTCCAGGGGGCGCGGCGGCTCGGTGTGAGCCACGGCTTCCGCTTCCGCTTCGGCCTCCGCCACGCCCGCCGTCCCGGCTTCCGCTCCGGGTTCCGGAGGTACGGCGGTGAACGGCACCACGGCGACGGTGATGTTGTCGTGCCCACCGCCGTCGAGGGCGTGACCGACGAGCACCTGGGCGCAGTGCAGGGGGCGTTCGGCCGCGTCCGCCGGGAGGATCTGGGCCATGTCGGCCGCGGACTCGGCGTAGTTCCACAGGCCGTCGGTGCAGACGACGACCACACCGGGGTGGTCGGGTCTGAAGCTCGCGGTGTGCGGGTCGAGGTCGTACGCGTCGGCCCCGAGCCAGCCGGTGATGGCGTGCGCGCGGACGTCGGCGTAGGCCTCGGCCTCGCCCATCAGGCCCGCCGCGACCATCTGGGCGGCCCACGAGTCGTCCTCGGTGAGGCGGCGGGGCACGGCGGCACGGTCGTCGGGAACCCAGTAGGCGCGGCTGTCCCCGACCCAGCCGATGGTCAGCACACCGCTGCTGACGACGGCGCCGACCAGGGTGCAGGCCGGGGCGTTCTGCGCGCCGGGGGGCTGCGGTGCGAGGGCGCTCACGGCGGCGCCCGCCGCGAGGATCGCCTCGTGCATGGCCTCCACCGGGTGCGCGCCCCGGGGCAGCGCGTCGAGCAGGGCCTCGCTGGCGGCGCCGGCGGCGGCCGCCGACGCGTCGTCGGGGCGGCTGGCGGAGGAGACCCCGTCGCAGACGATGGCGACGGTCGCGGCGGAGCCGTCGGGCATGGCCGTGGCGGCCACCGCGAAGGAGTCCTCGTTGCGGTGGTGGCGCAGCCCCCGGTCACTGACGGCGGCGACGCTGCACAGCTCCTCCTCCAGGTGGTCCCGCTCGCGCGGCTGCGCGTGGCCGCAGTGCTCGCAGTAGCCGTCGGTGTCCACGTACCCGGTCCGGCAGGCGACACACGTCCGGCCGCCACCGCTTCCCTGCGGGGTGCCGGTGTAGGGGCCCTCGTGCGGATCCGCCTGCGCGGCGCCGGCGTACCCGTCCGCTTGCGGGGCGCCATACGGCCCCTCGTGCGGGTCCGGTTCGGCGACCCCGCCGTACGAGCCCTCGTGCCGGTCGCCCTGAGCGGTGCCGAACGGGCCTTCGTACGGGCTCTCTTGGGGTGTGCCGTAGGAGTCCTCGGGCCGGTCGCCCGGAGGGGGGCCGTACGCGGCCTGGTGCCCGTCCCCTTGGCGGGTGCCGTACGGGCCCTCGTGCCGGTCGCCTTGAGCGGTGCCGAACGGGCCTTCGTACGCGTCTTCTTGGGGAGCGCCGTAGGAGTCCTCGGGCCGGTCGCCCCGGGGGCTGCCGTACGCGGCCTCGTGCCCGTCCCTCCGGGGGGTGCCGAACGCGGCCTCGTGCGTGCCCTCTTGAGAGGCGGCGTAGGAGCCCTCGCTCCGGTCGCCCCGGGGGGTGTCGTAGGGAGAGCCGGGCGGGGTCCCCTGCGGAGTGGCGCCGTAGGGCTCCTCGGGCGCGGCCCCGCGGGGCCGCCCGTGGTGGGCGTCGTCCGCGCCGCCGTACGGGGCGGCGCCCCAGGGGGCGTCACCGGAGGGCGCGGTGTCGGGGGTGATCGCGGAACCCGGGGTCACGGGGATGCCCTCCCAGCCGGGCGCCGGCACCCCGGACCCGAAGCCCGGGGCGGAACGGGCGGCTTCGGCCTCGCCGTGCGGTGGTGCCGGGACCTGGGCAGGGTAGGCGGCCGGGCCGGCGGAGCCGGGGGCAGGGGCGCGGTCGCCCGCCGCGAGACGGCCCGCGCCGGTCTCACGCGCCGCCGCGCCGGGGAGCGCGCTCCCGGGGCGGGGTGTGGCGGGTCCGGCGGTACGGGCCGTCGACCCGGCGGCGTACGCGTCGCCCGGGGCCCGTACGGCGGCGCGGTCCTCGGCGGACAGGCCGGCGGTGGCGTACGC
>NZ_JZWV01000934.1 GCF_000966975.1 Streptomyces katrae
CCTCCCCGGGTGCGGGTGGGTGGGTCGGGGCCGTGTCCCGCCGGGCATCCGGGCCCTCCTGCTGTGATCGGCGCCGCCGTCCGCGTCAGATCGCTACGCGCTTCGCTCTTCTCGGCGTCCGGCGGCCTTCTTGGGCTGGTCATAGGCGGGGTGGACGTTGGCGACGGCCGTGGTGAACTCCCGGCCCGAGGCGTTGCGGATGTAGGCCAGTTCCATCCAGTGCTCGTTGAGGGTGTCCGAGACGTTTTCGTTGATGACGGCCATCAGCACGCCCTCGACGCCGGAGGCGATGTCGCGGACACGCTGGTGGAGGAGGCGGTGGGGGACGTACTCGTACCGCTCACTCATGGGGAGGCTCCTCGAAGGTGTCGAGGAAGCGCTCCCAGCCGGCTTGGGCGCGGTCGAGGAGGTCCGTGTTGGGGGTGTCTATGACCGTCACACGGGTCAAGGGTGCGTCCGGGGTTTCGGGGGCATGGGTGTGTGCGGTCATGGCGGTGCTCCCTACTGTCGTCAGGGGATCGTGTGATGACGGTAGGGGTGGGATTGCCGGGGAAGGGGCACAGTCTGTGCCCCTTCTTTCAGGAGGTCAGGAGGCCCAGGCGGGTTGCCAGGTCGGAGGCTCGGCGGCGGCGGGACGGGGACTTGGATTCGGCTTCCTCCAGGAGGATCCTATGATCCTGCGGGCGTAGCCGTTGTAGCGGATGGTGTCCGGGGCCGTTTCGTGGGCCTGGGCCAGCGTGGCCAGCGCTACGTCGGGTTGGGCGTCCAGGTGGTAGGCGCGGGCCTGTTCGATGCGGTGGCGGGCTCTGCGGGGGCGGGAGGGGATGGCTTCCGCTTCGGCGCGGGCGGACTGGCGGACGGGTTCGCCGCCCGCGTG
>NZ_JZWV01000935.1 GCF_000966975.1 Streptomyces katrae
TTCCACCGCCACGGAGACCGCGTGGGCGCCGATGACCGCCCGGGAGAAGCTCGTGACCGGGTGGAAGTAGGCGGGGGGAAGGGTTTCCGCCAGGAGGCGGGCCTGGTCCCAGTGGTGCCATGCGGTTCCGGTTTCGCCGCGCCGGGCCGCCGTCAGGCCGGCCTCGACGGTGAGTGCGCCCGCCACGGCCCGCACGTCGGCGGTGGCGTCGGGGAGGAGCGGGGTCAGGTAGCGGAGGGTTTCGAGGGTGACGGCGTCGGCCGCTTCGTAGTGGGCGCTGTCGCGGTGGGCCTGGGTGGTGAGCCACGCCGCCAGGCCGATGGCGTGGGGGTCCTCCGAGTCCTGGGCGGCCGTCATGCCGCGTTCGGCCACCCGCCAGACCAGGGGGGCGTCGGGCTGGTAGGCACAGAAGAACTGGGCGAGGA
Organism: Streptomyces katrae; assembly: GCF_000966975.1. Lineage (GTDB taxonomy): Bacteria > Actinomycetota > Actinomycetes > Streptomycetales > Streptomycetaceae > Streptomyces > Streptomyces katrae. The sequence continues at coordinate 426 of NZ_JZWV01000935.1, forward strand.
AGTAGGTCTCTGCCAGGCGGGCTTGGGCCGCCTTTCGGTCGGCGACCGTCTCCGCTTGGCGGACGGAGGCCTGCGCGTCCCGGATCAGGCCGGGAAGCAAAGCGCCCACGACCTCGCGGTGGTCGGGGGCCGAGTGGCGGGCGGCCCAGGCGCGGGACAGGCGGGCGGTGAGGTGCGCGACCGGCGGTGCTTCGTGGGTGCTGCCGAGGTTCAGGGAGTTGAGGGCCTCGCGGACCTCGGCGAACCTGGGGTGCCCCGGGCCGGCGAAGAGGTCGGCCTGGAGGGTGTTGTCGCCCGTGAGCTCGGACAGGTTCCGGACGCGGAGCACTTCGGCCACGCGGAGGACGATCGGGAGGTGGGGGGTGCGGAGGCGGCCGGTCTCGACCGCTTTGACCCAGGAGCCCGATCTCCCCAGGAGGCCGCCGAGTTGGTCGCGGGTGAGTCCGCGCCGGGTGCGGAGGATCTGCATTCTCTGGCCGAACACCAGTGGATCGGAGTACGGGTCCGGGGTTGCGTCGTACGACATGCGGCCTTGCCCCTTCCTTGCAGCTCGACACCGACAGGTTAGGCATCGGCTGATCGAGTAACTCGCCTTTCGGGGAAGCGGAATGGGGCGTTTTCGTTCGTTGAGCGGTGCTTGTGCTCCGCTCAACGGACAACGGAAGGTCAAATTCTTGTTGCGTACCTGTCACTTCGGCCATTCTCCTGGCACTCTCTCAGCCAGTCCCCCCACGGCTCACAAGGAGAGACCTTCCCCATGTCTTCTTCCCGCACCCCCCGCACGCTGCGCGCCGCCGCGATCGTCGCTTCGGCGGCCATGGTCGCCATCGCCGTTCAGACGGGGTCCGCCAGCGCGTCCGCCGAGCGTGAGGCGGGCGCCACCGCCCTCACGCTGTCGGCCGGGGCCCGCGCCCAGGCGATCAGCGAGGCGCAGAACTCCGCCTCCGACACCGCGCGTGCCATCGGTCTGACCGGTGACGAGCGCCTCGTGGCCCGTGACGTCGTGAAGGACGCGGACGGTACGGTCCACACCCGTTACGAGCGCACGTACCAGGGTCTGCCCGTCCTCGGCGGTGACCTGGTCGTCCACCAGAAGAAGGACGGCAGCCGCAAGACCGACAAGGCGGTGGAGGCGAAGATAGCCCCGGCCGGCGCCCGTTCCGCCCTGCGCGCTCCTGCCGGTGCGCGTCAGGTCGTGTGGGCCGCGACCGGCAAGCCGGTCTTCGCGTACGAGGCCGTCGTCACGGGCACCCAGCACGACGGCACCCCCAGCGAGCGGCACGTCATCACCGACGCCGCCACCGGTGCCGAGCTCTACTCGTACGAGGCCATCGACACCGGCGTCGGGACGAGCGAGTACTCCGGCACCGTCACCCTCGGCACCGCGCCCAGCGGGTCGGCGTTCAGCCTGACCGACACGGCGCGCGGCGGGCACAAGACCTACGACCTGAACGGCGGCACCTCCGGTACGGGCACGCTGTTCACCGACGCGGACGACAAGTGGGGCGACGGCACCCCGTCGAACCGCCAGACCGCCGCTGTCGACGCCCACTACGGCGCGGCCGTCACCTGGGACTTCTACAAGTCGGAGCTGGGCCGCAACGGCATCGCCGGCGACGGCCGGGCCGCCTACTCCCGCGTCCACTACGGCAACGCGTACGTGAACGCCTTCTGGGACGACAGCTGCTTCTGCATGACCTACGGTGACGGCCAGAACAACCAGAAGCCGCTGACCGCGCTGGACGTGGCGGGCCACGAGATGAGCCACGGCCTGACCGCCGCCACGGCCAAGCTCAACTACAGCCGTGAGTCCGGCGGCCTGAACGAGGCCACCAGCGACATCTTCGGCACCTCGGTGGAGTTCTTCGCCAACAACGCCTCCGACCCGGGTGACTACCTCATCGGCGAGAAGATCGACATCCGGGGCAACGGCTCCCCGCTGCGCTACATGGACAAGCCCAGCAAGGACGGCGCCTCCGCCGACTACTGGTCCAAGACGGTGGGCCGGCTCGACGTGCACAACTCGTCGGGCGTCGCGAACCACTTCTTCTACCTGCTGTCCGAGGGCAGCGGGGCGAAGACCGTGAACGGCGTGGCGTACAACTCGCCGACGTACGACGGTTCCACCGTCGCGGGCATCGGCCGGACCAAGGCGTACAAGATCTGGTACAAGGCCCTCTCGACCTACATGACCTCGACCACCGACTACGCGGGCGCCCGTGTGGCGACCCTGAAGGCGACGGCCGACCTGTACGGCTCGACGGGCGTGGAGTACCAGCAGGTGGCGGCCGCGTGGACGGCCGTCAACGTCAAGTGATCTGAGCGTCGCCGCCGGTCCGGGTCCTCAGGCCATGAGGGCCCGGACCGGCATCGCGATGTAGAGGGCCAGCAGGCCGACGGCGGCCAGGCCGAGGTAGCCGTTGTCCAGCGTGCCGGTCAGGTAGGGGAGGGCGGCCGCCAGTACGGCCGTGATCGCCGCGGCGTGCACCGTCTGGGCGAACGGGGACCATGCCTGTTCCTGCAGGCCGTCGGCCTCCGCCCCCACGGCTGTGGGCAGCATGCAGGTCAGGACCAGGAGCAGTGCCAGGGCGGCCGGCCCCACCCCGCGCAGGGTGGGGCCCCAGTCGCGTTTCAGGTAGCGGTCGAGCGGCTCGTCGGTGCCCACCAGGCCGCCCAGCTCCGGGGCGGTGGGGGCCCAGAGGATGCGGACCTGGTCGCCCGGCTCGGGGCGGTGCGGGGTGAAGGCCGTATCCGAGCGGACCCGGCTGCCCTGGGGCGTGGTGACGACGAGGGTGGTGTGGTAGCCCACCAGTTCCTCGTCACCGTTGCGCACCTCGTCGACGTCCGAGACCTCGGCCACAATCGCCGTCGTGTACGCGGCTCCCGCCTGGAGCAGGGAGTGGACGTACGGCGAGCCGTGCGAGCTGCCCAGGACGTTCATCGCCGCGATCGCCGTGACCACCAGCGACCAGACCGCGCTCTGGCGCAGGAAGACCCACGCCGTGCTCTCGTACTCGCGGTCCGCGAGTCGTCGCAGCGGGCCGGGCCGCCCGCCCTTGGTCAGGGAGACCGGCCTTTCCGGGCGGGTCGGCAGCCAGCCGTACTCCTCGTCGAACCACCACGCCCACAGGGCGAGGACCCGGAGCCAGACCAGTCCGCCCACCACCCACGCCAGCTCCGTCAGGCCGGGCGCCGGCAGCGGCACGCCGTCCGCCAGGCCCGCCGTCCAGACCGCCAGCGCCGCCGCCGCCGTGAAGGCGAGCAGGCCCGATATGCGTACCGACCAAGCCAGCACGATTTCCCCCCCGAGTGATCGTCAGCGCTTGAGTATCGCCTGTGGGGTGCCGGTTCAGTCGCAGGTGCTCAGCATCTCGATGAGCTTCGTGCGTTCGGTGGGCGTGATGCTCAGTTCGTACAGGCTCTTGATGTGCGTCCAGGCTCTGGAGTAGGTGCACCAGTAGAAGGTGTTGGGCGGGGCCCACTGGTCGGGGGCCTGGTCGCCCTTGGAGCGGTTGGAGGCGGCGGAGACCGCGATGAGCTGGGAGTTGTCCAGGTCGTTCGCGAACCTCTTGCGCTTGGCCGTGTCCCAGGTGTCGGCGCCGGAGCGCCAGCCGTTGGCCAGCGGGACCATGTGGTCGATGTCGATCTTGGAGGCCGAGTCGAAGGTCTTGTCGTCGTACTCGCTGTACCAGGTGCCCGTGATGGCGCGGCAGGCCGAGTCCTGGGTCACCTCGTGACCGTCACGGGAGAGGACGACCTCGCGGGTGTCGCACTCCCCGTACTGCTTGGCCCAGTGCGGGAACATGGCGCGGCTGTAGCCGGCCATGGAGTGCGGGGGCTCGACGGTGAGCCGGTCCAGTTCGGCGCGGACGACGTCGGCCGGCGGGGGTTCGGGGAAGACCCTGCGGTGGAGGGCCGGGGCGGTCGCTGGAGCCTGGCCGAGGGCGGCGCCGTTGGCCGGGGTCGTGGCGAGGAGGGGCAGGGCGGTCAGGGCGAGCGCGGTCAGGCCGCGTGCCGTCAGGTGCTTGATCACAGCACGTGGTGTAGCCGCCCAGGCCGGGCCCGTAGTGAGGGCGAGGCCGTCGGCTAGGCCGGCTGGACCGCCGGGTTCACCTGCAAGAACGCCACTGCGTAGGGCTGAATGCCACACTTTGCCCCGCTGCGCCGGAAGCCTGCCCGGCTGCACCCGCCCATCAGGCCGGAAACAATTCTGCAATCTCTTGCGCAAGGTCTTGCAACACTCCTGGGCGCCCCCTACGGTCGCGTGCAACCCCCCACGCCTTCCCGCCAGGAGGACCCCCGCATGGCCAGATCCGTATCCGCGAGCGCCGGCAGAGCCGGGCTCGCCGTGGCCGCGCTCGCTGCCGCTTCCCTCACCGCGCAGGCGCCGCAGGCGCTGGCCGCCCCGCCGGGGGACAAGGACGTCACCGCCGTGCTCTTCGAGTGGCGCTTCGACTCCGTCGCGAAGGCCTGCACCGACAGCCTCGGCCCCGCCGGGTACGGGTACGTCCAGGTCTCGCCGCCGCAGGAGCACGTCCAGGGGCCCCAGTGGTGGACCTCGTACCAGCCCGTCAGCTACAAGATCGCCGGGCGGCTCGGGGACCGGGCGGCCTTCAAGAGGATGGTGGACACCTGCCACACCGCCGGGGTGAAGGTCGTCGCCGACTCCGTCATCAACCACATGGCCGCCGGGGACGGCATCGGCACCGGCGGCTCCTCGTACACGAAGTACGACTACCCCGGCGTCTACTCGGGCGCCGACATGGACGACTGCCGGGCGACCGTCTCCAACTACCAGAACCGTGCCGACGTCCAGAACTGCGAGCTCGTCCAGCTCGCCGACCTCGACACCGGCGAGGAGTACGTGCGCGGGCGGATCGCCGCCTACCTCAACGACCTGCTGTCGCTCGGCGTCGACGGGTTCCGCATCGACGCGGCCAAGCACATGCCGGCCGCCGACCTCGCCAACATCAAGTCCCGCCTCACCAACCCGAACGCCTACTGGAAGCAGGAGGCGATATACGGCGCCGGCGAGGCCGTGCAGCCCAGCGAGTACCTCGGGAACGGGGACGTGCAGGAGTTCCGGTACGCCCGCGACCTGAAGCGGGTGTTCCAGGGGGAGAAGCTCGCCTACCTCAAGAACTTCGGCGAGGGCTGGGGGTACATGCCCTCCGCCCAGTCGGCGGTCTTCGTCGACAACCACGACACCGAGCGCGTCGGCGACACCCTCAACTACAAGGACGGCGCGAACTACACCCTCGCCTCCGTCTTCATGCTGGCCTGGCCCTACGGCTCCCCGGACGTCCACTCCGGCTACGAGTGGAGCGACAAGGACGCCGGTCCGCCCAACGGGGGCACGGTCAACGCCTGCTACACCGGCGGGTGGAAGTGCCAGCACGCCTGGCCGGAGATCTCCTCCATGGTGGGCCTGCGCAACACCGCCCGCGGCCAGGGCGTCACCGACTGGTGGGACAACGGGGGCAACCAGATCGCGTTCGGCCGCGGGACCAAGGCGTACGTGGCCCTGAACCACGAGACCGCCGCCCTGACCCGGACCTTCCAGACCTCCCTCCCCGCCGGGAACTACTGCGACGTGCAGAGTGGTCGTGCCGTGACCGTCGACGCGGGCGGCCGCTTCACCGCCACGCTCGCCCCGCAGACCGCCCTCGCCCTGCACATCGGCGCCCGCACCTGCACCGGTACCCCATCGGCCGCCGGCGGGGCCTCGTTCGCCGTCACCGCCACCACCGTCCCGGGCCAGGACGTCTACGTCACCGGCGACCGGGCGGAACTCGGGAACTGGAGCACGAACAGCACCGCCCTCAAGCTCGACCCGGCCTCCTACCCCGTGTGGAAGCTCGACGTCACCCTCCCCGCCGGGACCACGTTCGCCTACAAGTACGTCCGCAAGGACGCCTCGGGGAACGTCACCTGGGAGAGCGGGGCCAACCGCTCCGCCACCGTCCCGGCCAACGGCAAGGTCACCCTGACCGACACCTGGCGCAACTGACCGCGCGCCCTCCGCCCAGGGCCGCCCGGCACTCCTGACCCTGCCACGCCGGGCGGCCCTCACCTCCCCGAGGAGAGACCCCTTGACACGCCCCGCAGCGGGACTGGCCGCCGCCGCCCTGGCCGTGGCCCTCCTGCCGGCCCTGCCGCACGGCGCGGCCGCCGCCACGCCACCGGCCCCGCCCTCGGACGCGAAACTCGCCGCCGAGCCCGCCCGCCACGACCTCACCCGCGAGCAGTTCTACTTCGTGCTCCCGGACCGCTTCGCGAACGGCGACCCGCGCAACGACACCGGCGGACTGACCGGCACCCGGCTGCAGACCGGCCTGGACCCGACCGACAAGGGCTTCTACCAGGGCGGGGACCTCAAGGGGATCACCGACCGCCTCGACTACATCAAGGGGCTCGGCACCACCGCCATCTGGCTGGCGCCGATCTTCAAGAACCAGCCCGTGCAGGGGGAGGGGGCCAACGCCTCGGCCGGCTACCACGGTTACTGGATCACCGACTTCACCCAGGTCGACCCGCACTTCGGCACCAACGCCGACCTGGCCCGCCTCATCGACAAGGCGCACGGCAAGGGGATGAAGGTCTTCTTCGACGTCATCACCAACCACACCGCCGACGTCGTCGACTACAAGGAGGGGTCCCACGACTACCTCTCCAAAGGCGCCTTCCCCTACCTCACCAAGGACGGCGTCCCCTTCGACGACAGCGACTACTCGGACGGGAAGAAGAAGTTCCCCGCCGTCGACGCCGCCCGCACCTTCCCCCGTACCCCCTCCGTCCCCGCCGCGAAGAAGGACCTCAAGTCCCCAGCCTGGCTCAACGACCCGGCGATGTACCACAACCGGGGCGATTCCACCTTCGCCGGGGAGTCGGCGGAACAGGGCGACTTCGCCGGGCTCGACGACCTGTGGACCGAACGCCCCGAGGTCGTCAGCGGCATGGAGAAGATCTACGAGAAGTGGGTCCACGACTTCGACGTGGACGGCTTCCGCATCGACACCGTCAAGCACGTCGACATGGGCTTCTGGACCCAGTGGGCCACCGCCCTCGACCAGTACGCGGCCCGGCACGGCCGCAAGGACTTCTTCATGTTCGGCGAGGTCTACTCCGCGGACACCGCCGTCACCTCCCCGTACGTGACCCGCGGCCGCCTGGACGCCACCCTGGACTTCCCGCTCCAGGACGCCATCCGCGCGTACGCCTCCCAGGGCGCGCCCGCCGGACGCCTCGCCTCCGTCCTCGGCGACGACTACCGGTACACGACCGACAAGGCCAACGCCTACGAGCAGGTGACCTTCCTCGGCAACCACGACATGGGCCGCTTCGGGGGCTTCCTGAAGCAGGACCGGCCCGGTGCCGGCGAGACCGAGCTGCTGGACCGCTACCGGCTCGCCAACGAGCTGATGTTCCTCTCCCGCGGCAACCCGGTGGTGTACTCCGGCGACGAGCAGGGCTTCACCGGCTCCGGCGGCGACAAGGACGCCCGTCAGCCCCTCTTCGCCACCCGGATCGCCGACTACCTCGACGACGACGAACTGGGCACCACCCGCACCGCCGCGAGCGACGCCTACGACACGGAGCACCCTCTCTACCGGCAGATCAGCGCCCTCTCGAAGCTGGTGAAGGACCACCCCGCCCTGCGGGACGGCATCCAGAGCGAGCGCCTGTCCGACGGCAGCGTCTACGCCTTCGCCCGCACCGACCCCAGGACCCGCACCGAGTACCTGGTCGCCGCCAACAACGCCACCGTGCCGAGGACGGTCCAGCTCGACGCCCCCGCCGGCGCCCGCTACCGCACCCTCCACGGCGGCCCCGCCCCCACCACCCCCAACTCCCCCTACTCCACCGGCCTGACCGCCGCCTCCCCGGCCGGCAAGCTCACCGTCACCGTCCCCGCCCTCACCACCAC
>NZ_JZWV01000936.1 GCF_000966975.1 Streptomyces katrae
GGTGAAGGGCGGAGCGGGGAGAGGGCTCCGCGCAGCGGCCGGTACCGCCCCGGCGGGCGGGGGCGGCGCGGGCCGCTTATCGTGGGCTGACCGGTTCCGGGGGGCCGCCCGAGGAGGGTGCCGTGCCCCGCGCCCGCATACGCACCGCCGCCTGCGCCGCAGCCCTGGCCGCCACCGTCTCGGCGTCCCCCGCCGGCGCAGCCGCCCCCGCAGCCGGCGCAGCCGAAGCCCCCGCCGGCGGAGCCGCAACCGCAGCCACGGCCCCCGCCGGGACCGGTCCGAGGCCGGTGTCCGGTCAGGGCGCGGGGACCGACACGGCCACACCCCCCGCGCCGCACGGCATACGCTGGGGCGACTGCCCCGAGAAGCCCGTCCCGGCCGACATGCGGTGCGCCACGCTCACCGTCCCCCTCGACCACGACGACCCCGCCAAGGGCACCACCCACGTGGCCCTGGCCAAGATCCCCGCCAGCGCCCCCGGGCACGGGCGCGGCCACGGCCGCCTCGGCTCGCTGCTGCTGAACTACGGCGGCCCCGGCGCCCCCGGCATAGCCTCCCTCGCCGCCGACCCCACCCTCTTCGCCAAGCTCGGCGAACGCTACGACCTCATCGCCTTCGACCCCCGCGGCGTCGGCCTCAGCGACCCCGTCTCCTGCGGCGGCGTCCAGGAGGCCGACTCCGGCACGCAACCCGCCGACCCCGGCGACCCCGCCACCCAGCTGGCCGCCCTGCGCGCCGAGGCCCGCCGGTGCGAGCGGCACTCCGGGCGCGTTCTCCCGTACATCGGCACCGTCCACGTCGCCCGGGACCTCGACGACATCCGCCGCGCCCTCGGCGAGAAGAAGCTCGACTACCTCGGCTTCTCCTACGGGACCCGGCTCGGAGCCGTGTACGCCGCCCTCTACCCGAAGACCACCGGCCGGATGGTCCTCGACGGGGTCGACACCCTCACCGAACCCTTCACCGAGCAGGCCCTCGCCTCCGCACGCGGCCAGCAGCGCGCCCTCGACGCCTTCCTGACCTGGTGCGCCCACCAGGACCACTGCGTCTACGGAACCAACACCCGCACCGCCAAGGAGAAGGTCGCCGCCCTCGTCGCCCGCCTCGACGAGCACCCCATGACCGGCACCGGCGGCACCCCGTTCACCGGCGACGACGCCGTCCTCGCCATCGGCAGCGCCCTCTACTCCACGACCACGTGGCCCGATCTGGCCGACGCCCTCCACCGGGCGGAGCGGGACGACGACCCCACCGGTCTGGAGCAGCTCCTCGCACCCCCCGAGACACCCCCCTCGGGCACCCCCTCCAAGGTGCCCGCCGACAACGCCCTGGCCGCCCTCACCGCCGTGAACTGCGCCGACGACCCCGACCGGGGCAACGACAGGGACGCCCCGGCGGCCATCGCCCAGGAGATCGGCGGGCTGAGCGCGCAGTTCCGCGAAGCCTCCGAGATCTTCGGGCCGCGCCAGCTGATGACCCTCCTGTCCTGCTACGGACGCCCCGCCGGCACCGACTTCATCCGCCGCATCGACCACCCCGGCGCCCCGCGCATGCTCCTCGTCGGCACCCGCGGCGACCCGGCGACCCCGTACGAATGGACGGAGGAGACGGCCCGGCGCCTCGGCTCGGCCGTGATCATCGACCACAAGGGCGACGGGCACACCGGCTACCCGTCCTCCGCCTGCGTACGCGACTACGTGGACGGCTTCCTGATCGACGGCCACCTCCCCGCCGGAACACGCGCCTGCCCCGCCGGGGAGTGAACCGGCGGGGCAGGTGTAGAGGCCTCGTACACCTAGCGGGTGTCCGGCCCCTACCCCAGTGCCGCCCCCAGCCGGTCCAGGCCGACGCCGATCTCCACCGGGGTGTGCGTCGTGAAGGACAGGCGCAGGGTGCGGGGGTCCGGGGCGCCGGTGAAGAAGGGGGCGCCGGGGACGTAGGCCACGTCGTGGGCCACGGCCGACTTCAGGAGGACCGTCGCGTCGTGGCCCTCCGGGAGGCCAGGCGAACATGCCGCCCTGGGGGCGGTTCGACTCCGAGCCCGGCGGGAGGGCCGCGCCGAGGCCCGCCAGGAGGGCGTCGCGGCGGGCCCGGTAGGCCTCGCGGACCCGGGTGACGTGGGCGTCGAGGTCGTTGGCGGCCAGGTAGTGGGCGGCGGCCAGCTGGTCCACCGTCGAGGTGTGCAGGTCCGCCGCCTGCTTCGCGACCACCGCCGCCCGCCGCAGCGCGGCCGGGGCGCGCAGCCAGCCCAGGCGCAGGCCCGGGGCCATGACCTTGGAGAAGCTGCCGATCAGGGCGGTGCGGTCCTCGGCGCCCGGATGGGCGGCGAGCCAGGGCTCGTGGGCGCCCTCGTAGCGCAGGTCCCCGTACGGGTCGTCCTCCACCAGCCACAGCCCGAGGTCCACCAGCCACAGCCCGAGGCGGGCCGCGGTCCGCGCCACCTCGGCGCGCCGCTCCCCGGGCAGGGTGCGGCCGGTGGGGTTCTGGAAGGTGGGGACGGTGTAGAGGAGCTTGGGGCGCTCGCGGGCGGTGATCTCGGCCAGGGCGTCGGGGAGCAGGCCCTCCTCGTCGCAGGGGACGGGTATGACGCGGGCCCCGGCCATCCCGAAGCACTGGAGGGCCGCCAGATAGGTGGGGTTCTCGACGAGGACGGTGTCGCCGGGCTCCACGAGGGTGGCGGTGATCAGGGTCAGGGCCTGCTGGGAGCCGGTGGTGATCAGGAGGTCGTCCGCCGTGGTCGGCAGGCCACGGGCGCCGGCCCGGGCGGCGACGGCCGCGCGGAGTTCGGGGGCGCCCTCGGTGGTGGAGTACTGCAGGGCGCGGGAGGCGGACGCGGCTCCGGCGAGGGCGCTGTCGTAGGCGGCCCGGAGCCCGGCGGTGTCGAAGAGCTCGGGGGCGGGCAGCCCGCCGGCGAAGGAGATCACCCCGGGGCGTTCGGTGAGCGCCAGAATCTCCCGTACGGGGGAGCCGCCCACCGTGCGGGCGCGGGCGGCGAAGGCGGGCAGGGGAGCGGGACCGGCAGGGGGCATGGGGGCTCCTTCGGGTGGCGGGTGAGCGTGAGCCTAACGAGGGAAGATGCAGATGGCACCTACCATTTCGAGGGGTGAACAGCCTTCCCCCTCTCGCGAACTGACGGAGCATCAGCTACACCGGTGTCATGACGAGCAGAGAAGAGCAGGAGCGGGGGCCGGAGGACACCCGGGCCGGGGACTACGCCGAACTCGCGGCTGTCGGCCCGTACGGGGTCCGCCCCGGCCATGCGCTGATCACCATGGTCGAACCGCACCCGGGCCACGAGTACGCGTACAACCGCTGGTACGAGGACGACCACTACTACGCGGGCGCGATGGCCATGCCCTGGATGTACGCGGGCCGCCGCTGGGTGGCCACCCGCGAACTCCAGGAGCTGCGCTACCCGGAGAAGTCGGCGGTGGCCCAGCCGGTGACGGCCGGCTGCTACCTGTCGACGTACTGGGTGACCGAGGGCCGCTACGACGAGCACATGAAGTGGACCGTCGGCATCAACAAGCGCCTGAACCGCGACGGCCGGGTCTACCAGGACCGTACGCACGTCTTCACGGCCTTCCAGGACCACGAGGCCACCGTCTACCGCGACGGCGCCGCCGGCCCCCGCGACTTCCACGCCCTGGACCACCCGTACGCCGGGCTCGTCCTCCAGGTCGTCGACGCCGAGGGCCCCGCGCACCGCGCGGAGCTGCTGGAATGGCTGCGTTCCCGGGCCCTGCCGCGCAGGCTGCACGGCTCCCCGGCGGCGATGGTCACCGTGTTCCGTCCGACGCCGCTGCCCGGCGACCGGATGACCTACGTCAAGCAGGTCGAGGGGGTGGACAGCCGCCTGACCCTGCTGTGGTTCCTGGAGGCCGACCCGCGCGGCTGCTGGGACCGTTTCCAGGGGCTGGACGCGGAGGTCGCGGAGTCGGGGCTGGGGCGGGTGGAGCTGGTGGCGCCGTTCGTCCCGACGGTGCCGGGGACCGACCGGTACGTGGACCAGCTGCGCTGACCGCGGGCCGCGAGCGGAGAGGGGGCCGGTCGTCCGCCCGTACGCGGACATGGCCGAGCCCCCTCGGCCAGGACGGCGGACCGGTCGAGAGGGCTCCAGTCAGGGGTGCGGGTCGAGGGGCTCAGACGAGCCGGCCCTCGACGACGCCGGTCACGAAGGAGGTCCAGGAGCCGGGGGCGAAGGTGATGGACGGGCCGTCCTGCACCTTGGAGTCGCGGACCGCGATCGCCTCGGTGACGGGGGACTTGACCTCGACGCAGGCGCCGTTTCCGCCGGAGTAGGAAGACTTGGTCCAGTTTTCGGTGCCGCCCTGACGAATGCCCATGGTTCTTCTCCGGTTCAGAGAGTGGTTCCGGGAGTTCCCGGCTGTGTGCCGGCGCCATTCCCCGGGCCGACGTGATCGACGCTACCGGCAGCTCCCGAAGGGTGACGTGGGCATTCACTCGACCGGGTGGCATGTTCCATTCAGGCCTTCTGTGGCCGGGGACCGACGGTGTACCGTGCCGGACCCCCCGCCACCTCCCTACTTCGTCAGGGCCGCGTAGTGGTCGATGACCTCGGAGATGAACTGCCGGGTCTGTTCCACATTGAGCGCCTGGGCCCGCAGGTGCTCGTACATCACGCTGTATTTCTGAACGTCGTTCGCCTTCTCCAGGTACAAATCGCTCGTGACGCCCTCGATGTAGACCACCGTCGAGTCCGAGGCGTCCGGGAATTCCAGAATCGCGTACTGGCCGTTCACCCCGGGATGGGCACCCATCGTGAACGGCATCACCTGCACGGTGATGTACGGCTGGTGCGACTGCTCTATCAGGAACTGCAGCTGCCGGATCATCAACTCGGGATCGCCCACGTGCCGGCGCAGTACGGCCTCGTCGATCACCGCCCACAGCCGCAGCGGCCCGACCTCCGCGTTGTTGTTGTCCGTCTCGGACAGCCGCTTCTGGCGGTGCATCCGGACCTGGACGCGCTTCTCCACGTCGGCGGGCGCCGTCTCCGGCAGCGCGCCGCGGATCAGGGCCTGGGCGTACTCCGGGGTCTGGAGCAGGCCGGGGGCCATCTGGGGCTCGTACGTACGCAGGCTGGCCGCGTCGGTCTCCAGGCCGATGTAGACGCTGTACGGGATGTCGCCGAAGGCGTGCCACCAGCCCTGCTGGCGGGAGTCCTTGGCCATCTGCATGAGCGAGTCCACCAGCCGGGGGTCCTCCACCTCGTACACCTCGCACAGGTCGCGGACGTCGCGCTGGCTGATGGAACGGCGGCCGTTCTCCAGTCGGCTGATCTTCGACTGGGAGACGAGGAGGCGTTCGGCGACCTGTTCGGCCGTCATGCCCTTGTCCTCGCGCAGCTTGCGCAACTCCATGCCCAGTCGGCGGCGTCGGACGGTGGGATTGACATTGGACGCCACGGGATCGGCACCTCCGCCTTCTTCAGTAGCTGTCTCTGTGCGTGTCTGACGTTCAGCAGACTGCCACCGAAGGGTGCGGCGCCGCTGGGGAACGGCGTGGAAAAGCAGACACGCGGGGTGGCGGGGCCGATGGAACGGCCCCGCCACCCCGCGTGCGCGCGACTCCCGGACCGGGTCTCTGGGGGGACCCGGCAGCGGAGGGTGGATCGGTGACCCGCTGGTGGACCAAGGGGTGTCGCGGGTCGGGGGTCGTGCGTCGTGCGTCGTGCGTCGTGCGTCCTACGTCGTGCGTGGTGCGTCAGTGCGCGGCCGCGCGGGCCATCGCGCCCGTCCGGCGCGGCTGGAGCGGCACGCCGCCGCCCGCCGTGGCCCGGGCGGCCGGCTGCGGTGCCGGAGCGCGGTCGCGGCGCGGCTGTGCGGCCACGCCGTTCTGGACGTCCATCACGGCGTGCGCCACGAGACCGCCCATCGGGTCGTGCCTGATCAGGTCCCGCAGCCGGGACCTGGACGACCGCCCCTCGTTGCCGGGGTACAGGTGCTTGCCGAGTCCGACCGCGTGGGCCAGCGCGGCGAGCGCCGCGGTCCGCGGGTCCGGCGGTACGCCGGTGCGGATCGCACTGTCGAGCCGGGCACGGATCTCCCGGCTGATCGCCGTGTCCGTCGCCTGGTAGCGAGTCGTCGGCAGCACCCCGCACATCTGTCCCGCGACGGCATGCACCATGCCGCAGCGCTCCAGATGAGCGAGGTAAATCTGGCGGAGCCCCAGGCGGGGTCCGCCGATCCAGTGGACGGCCCGTACCGGGCTGCCGCGCCTGCGCAGCAGTTCCAGTGCGGAGTCCAAAGTCGGATCTCCTGTCGGCCGTGGCATCACCACGGCGATACGATCCCCGTCAGGGGCTATCCGTCCTGCCAGAGCCAGCTCCACTAGCTGTGCCCCGGCCAGGCCGAGGTCGAGCGACTGCGGCTGCGCCGTGGTACCCGTGGCCGGGTCCAGGGCGAGCAGCAGAAGCTCCTCTGGAATTGTTCTGCGGCTCCTGCCCATCCATGCCTCCCCGCGTGGATGAGTGACAGGGTGACGCCTCTCACATTCATCTGTCGAGAGCGCCTGATCGCTTTGTGGGGGAACCAGTAGCTATGTCGTTCTCGTCTAGCACGTGGGCGAGGCCCCCGAGACGGGACACTGTTAGACGGTTCGGACAGTGGCCGGACGGCGATCGAGGAGGAACGGTGGCGGGCGAGTCCCCCGACAAGTCGGTAAGTGAAGGAGCGTCGGGGGCGGCGAAGTCCTCAGGAGCCGGGGATCAGGACCCGAGGGTCTCGGTGTTCCAGCCGCGCGTTCCGGTGAAGGACGCGACGGCGGCCCGGACGGTTGCGGGCGGGGCCTCGGACGCGGGTACGGGGTCGGGCTCGGCGTCGGATCCGGATGAGGCGTCGGACGCGGGCACCGAGCCGGGTACGGAGTCCGCTCCCGAGTCGGGTCCGGGTGCGGCCGCCGACGCGGACGCGGCTTCGGACCGGGGTGCGCGGGAGGGCGCGGACGCCGCCCAGCGGTCACCCGGACGAGTGGAAGCCGCACCGTCCGCATCGAAGTCCGGCGTGGTCCGCCAGGGTTCCGCTTCCGAGGGATCCGGAAAGGCCGCCGAGACCTCCGGTGCGGGGGCGGGTGACTCCGGCTCCGAGGCCGGCGGCGACGAGCCGTCCGCGGCCGCCCGTGCCGAGCGCACCGCCGTCTTCCGCGCCGTCAGGCCCGGCTCCGCCGGGGCGGACTCCGCCCGGGAGGCCGAAGCCAAGCCGAAGAACGGTTCCGCTTCCGCCGGTTCCGGAGGTACGCGGACCACCGCGTTCGGGGCCGCGACCTCGGACCCCGCCCCGGAGGACGGCCGTCCGGAGCCGGCCGCCGGTGCGGACTCCGCTTCCGGCCGCGCCGCGTCCGCCGACGCCGGGAAGCCGTCCGCCGGGCCCGCGGCCGCGTCGGAGCGCACGGCCGTCTTCGGCACCGTCAAGCCGGCTTCCGCTCCGGCGGATTCCGCGAAGGACGCCGGCGAGGACCGCCCGGCCGACGCCAAGCCGGGTTCCGGTTCCGGTTCTGGTTCCGGCGGCTCGCGGACCACCGCGTTCGGCGTGGTCACCTCCGACCCCGCCCCGCAGGACGCGGACGCCCGCCCCGAGCGGGGCTCCGGCGGCGCGCCCGCGGACCCGCGCGGGCGCGAGAGCTCCGAGCGCACGGCCGTCTTCCGCACGGTCAAGCCGGGTTCGGCGGACGCCGGAGAGCGGTCTCCGGCCGGCTCCGAGCAGGGTTCCACCGCCTCTCCCGCCGGCTCCGGCGAGCGCACGGCGGTCTTCCGTACGGTCAAGCCGGGAACCCGCCCGGCGCCCGACGCCCCCGCCGGCCAGGACCCGCGTGCCGCCGCCGGCACGGACGAGCGGACGGCCGTCTCCCGTGCCGAGAAGCCGGGTTCCGCTCCCGCGGACGCCAAGGGGTCGGCCCCGGCCGCGCCCGGGAAGTCCTCCGAGTCCGGGAAGGACGCCGAGTCGGGCAAGGCGGCCGACGCGCGGGATCCGCGTGCCGCCGCGGGCGCCGGGTCCGACGAGCGGACGGCGGTCTTCCGTGCCGTGAAGCCGGGTTCCGCTCCCGCGGACGCCAAGGGCTCGGCCCCGGCCGCGCCCGGCAAGCCCGCCGCGCCGGCGAAGGACGCCGAGCCCGGCGAGGACTCCGAGCGGACGGCCGTCTTCCGTGCCGTCAAGCCCGGTTCCGCCCCGGCCGGCGCCGGCAAGGGCGCGCCCGGGAAGCCGGCGGACGCCGACCCGAAGCCCGGTGCGCCGAAGGCCGCACCCGCCCCCGAGGCGCGCGTCAGCAAGTTCGTGCCGCTCGGCGACGAGCCGCCGAAGCCCCCCGCCCCCAGGCCCGACC
>NZ_JZWV01000937.1 GCF_000966975.1 Streptomyces katrae
CCCCCAGGCCCGACCCCGCCGCCGCGCCCACCGTGCGCCGGCTGGACCCCAGCGAGCGCACCACGCAGCAGCCGCTGCCGCCCAGGCCGCCGCTCGACATGCTGGCGGACCTCACCAACAATCCGCCCCCGCCGCCCAGCCCGATGCGGACGGTGGTGCGGAGGGTCAAGATCTACGCGCCGATCGTGGTGCTGCTGGCCGTCATCCTCGCCGTCGTGCAGCTGGTGCGCCCGCTGCCCGCGCCGAAGCTCGTCCTGACGGCGAAGTCCCAGTACACCTTCCCCGGCGGGGCGCCCGAGCTGCCCTGGCCCACCGAGGGCCAGGCCTCGATGGCCGCCGCCGGCCTCGGCACGATCGGCTCGTCCGGCGAGCAGAAGCCCGTGCCGATCGCCAGTGTCACCAAGTCGATGACGGCGTACATCATCATGCGCGACCACCCCTTCAAGAAGGGGGAGAAGGGCGCGCTGATCGACGTCGACAAGACCGCCGAGACCGAGGGTCAGAAGGACAAGTCGGACAACGAGTCCACCCTCAACACGGTCAAGGAGGGCGACAAGATCTCGGAGTACGACGCGATCGCCGCCCTCATGATCCCCTCGGCCAACAACATCGCGCGGCTGCTGGCCCGCTGGGACTCCGGTTCCCAGGAGGCGTTCGTCAAGAAGATGAACGACACCGCCAAGCAGCTCGGCATGACGAACACCACCTACACCGACCCCTCGGGCCTGGACGCGACCACGGTCAGCACCGCCGAGGACCAGGTCAAGCTCGGTCTGAAGATCGTCGAGCTGGACGCGCTGGTGGACATCACCCGCAAGCCCTCCTGGACGGACCAGACCGGCAAGAACTGGCCGAACTGGAACCGTCTGGTCCCGTACAACGAGTCCCTCGGCATCAAGACCGGTACGACGACCAAGGCCGGCGGTAACCTCCTCTTCGCCGCCTACAAGAAGGTCGGCGACACCAACCAGCTGATCGTCGGCGCGGTCCTCGGCCAGCACAAGCCGCCGATCATCGACACCGTCATCGCCGCGAGCAAGAACCTCCTGGTCGCCACCCAGAAGTCCCTGGAGGGCGCGCCCGTCGTCAAGAAGGGCGATGTCGTCGGGTACGTGGACGACGGCGTGGGCGGCCGGACCAAGGTCGTCGCCACCGCCGACGTCCAGGCGGTCGGCTGGTCCTCGCTGACCGTCGACATCAAGCTCGGCGACGGCGGTACGAAGATCCCCGGCACGGCGAAGGCCGGTACGGCGGTCGGCGTGCTGACCGTCGGCGACGGGGCAAGTCAGGTCAAGGTGCCGGTGGCGCTCCAGTCGGAGCTGGTCGCGCCGGGCATCGGCAGCAAGCTGACCCGTATCGGCTGATACGGGTCGCGAGCGCGGTACGGCGCCCCGGGCAACCCCGGGGCGCCGTGGCGCGTAAAGGGAGCCGGACGGGACAGGAGTGCCGTGCCGGGGAGAGAGTGTCGGTCGTGACCACAGCTGAGCAGCACAAGCCCGGGCGCCGGGTACCCGGACAGAGACAGCACCCGCCTGCCGGGGACCCGCCCGCCGGGTCCCCGGCAGGCGGCGCCCTGGGCTGGGCGCAGCGCCATCCCGTGCCGGTGGCCGCCGCCGTCGCGGCCGTCCTGCACGTCGTCTGGTTCTTCTGTTTCGCCAACAGCGGCGGGGACCTGGCCGCGCAGGACGCGTGGGCGGAGTTCGTCGGCCGGCACCCGGACACGGCGTACAACCTCGCCTGGTACGGGGGGATGCACCCGGTCTCGTACAGCGTCGTCTCCCCGTACGTCATGCACGTCCTCGGTGTCCGGACCACGATGATGATCGCGGGGACCGCCTCGGCGGCCCTGCTCGCCCTGGTCCTGACCCGCTGCCAGGGCGCCGTCCGGCGGCCGCTGTGGCCCGCGCTGGCCGGGGTCTACGGGCTGTTCTGCAACGCCCTCTCGGGCCGGGTCACCTTCGGGCTCGGCACCCTGTTCGCGCTGGGGGCCGTGGCCGCCGTCTTCTGCTGGCCCCGGAAGTGGGCCCGCAGGCGCTGGGCCAAGGCCGCCGTCGCCGCGCCGCTGGCGGGGCTGGCGACCGCCGCGAGCCCGGTGGCGGGGCTGTTCCTCGGGGTGATCGCGGCCGCGCTGTTCCTGAGCGGGCGGCGCCCGGGCGCGTACGCCCTGGGGCTGGCCCCGGTGGCGGTGGTCGGGCTGTCGGCCTGGCTGTTCCCGTTCTCCGGGACGCAGCCGATGAAGTTCGGTTCGGCCTGGCTGCCGTTCGTGTTCGGGCTGGCCATCTCCTTCGTCGTGCCGAAGCGGTGGAAGACGGTCCGGATCTCCGGCGCCGTCTACGCCCTCGGGGTGTTCCTGACCTGGGTGATCGACTCCCAGATCGGTTCGAACGCCACCCGCATGGTCATGCTCTTCGGCGGGGCGGTCCTCCTCGCGGCCGTCCCGCACACGGCCCCGCGGACCCGGCACCGGTACGCCGTACTGCTGGCGTTCGTCGGGATCAACGTCTGGATCACCACCAACAGCATCACCGACATCGTCCGCACCACCCCGGTGGCCGCCTGGAACCGCGAGCTGGCCCCGCTGATCGACCAGCTGCAGAAGGCCGGCGCCGACCGGGGCCGGGTCGAGGTGGTCCCGGCCAGCAGCCACCGCGAGTCCTCGGCCTTCCCCTCGTACGTCAACCTCGCGCGCGGCTGGAACCGGCAGGCCGACCTGGAGCGGAACCCGCTCTTCTACGACGACACCCTCACGGCCGACAGCTACCGGGGCTGGCTGGAGCGCTGGGCCGTGCACTACGTGGTGCTGCCCGCCGACAAGCCCGACTCGGGCGGGCAGGCCGAGGCGGAGCTGCTGCGCGGGGGGCTCCCGTACCTGCGGCAGATCTGGGGCGACGAGAACTGGCTGCTCTTCCAGGTGGAGGCTCCGACGAGCCTGGTGACCGGGCCGGCGAAGGTGGTCCGGGCGGGCGCGGACCAGCTGGTCCTCGACGTCTCCGCGCCCGGCCGGGTGCTGGTGCGGATCCCGCACTCGCCGTGGCTGGGGCTGGTGGACGGCGCGGGCAAGGCCGTGGAGACGCCGCAGGAGACCGCGGCGTCGAAGGCGCGGGGCACGGCGGGGACGAAGGAGTACGCGAACACCGCCGGCTGCCTGTTCAAGGCCGACCGCGACGGCGAGGGCGACGTGTGGACGGAGCTGCTGGTCCCGGCGCCGGGGGAGTACCGGATCGCGGCGAAGTACCAGCTCCCCCGCGGTACGCCCTGCCCGGAGGAGCTGGTCCGCGGTGCGCAGGGGACGGGGGGACGCCCCTGACCGGGCCCATCCAGGTGCATGGATCCGCAGATCTGCTTACGATCCCATTAGTTCGATCGGATGCTTCCCGAAGGAGTTGACGACGGGATGAGCAAAGAGCAGAAGCAGGACATCCAGGCCGCGGTGGCGAAGGCGGTGGAGCGGCTCGAACTGCAGACGCGGCGCGCGCAGGGCCACGGCCCCGGCCACGGCTTCGAGGGTCCCCTCCACAGCAAGGTGAAGGGCGGAGTACACACCAAGGCGGCCCTGAAGCGGGCCGGCACCCCCCAGGGCGACCGCATCGGCGAACGCAGCCCGGGCCTCAGC
>NZ_JZWV01000938.1 GCF_000966975.1 Streptomyces katrae
ATGTGCATGCCCAAACGGGCTCCCCTCCGCACGAACGGAGACCCCTCATGCCCCTCCGCAGAATCGCGCTCGGCGCCGCCGTCGCGGCCCTGACGGCCCTCGCCACCCCCGCCCAGGCGCAGGCCTCCGCGGCCGCCCCCTCCCTCCCCCCGCCCGGCCGCGTCACCGTCGACGTCGCCGGGGTCAACGGCTCCGGCTGCCCCCAGGGCACCGCCGAAGTAGCCGCCGCCTCCGATAACACGGCCTTCACCGTCACCTACAGCAACTACCTCGCCCAGACCGGCGCCGGCTCCGGCGGGACGGACTTCCGCAAGAACTGCCAGCTGGCCCTGCGGATCCGCGTCCCCCAGGGGTTCACGTACGCCATCGCCCGCGCCGACTACCGCGGCTTCGCCCACCTCCAGCGCGGCGCCTACGGCCAGCAGCGCGCGAACTACTACTTCCAGGGCAACGCCCAGACCACCCGCAGCACCCACCAGTTCAACGGCCCCCTCACCGACAACTGGCAGGCGAGCGACCAGACCGACTACGCGGACCTCGTCTGGGCCCCCTGCGGCGAGGAGCGCAACCTCAACGTCAACACCGAACTCCGCGTCTACGCCGGCACGTCCGGCTCGCAGAACCTCAGCTTCATGAGCATGGACTCGACCGACGGAAGCGTCAGCACCGTCTACCACTTCGAGTGGCGGGAGTGTCCCGCGTCCTGACGCGGGACGTCCGCAGGAACCCAGCAGTCAGGAGTCAGGAGTGACCACGATGTCTCATTCCCTGTCCCGCACCCTGCTCACCGCCGCCGCGGCCGCCGCGCTCGTCGCGGCCTCCGCCCCCGCCGGGGCCGCCGCCCCGGTCTCCGGCGGCCGGGCGCAGATCACCGTCCCACCCGACAAGATCGTGATCGAGCTCGCGACCGTCAACGGCTCCGGCTGCCGCGAGGGCACCGCCCAGGTGGCCGTGGCCCCCGACAATACGGCCTTCACCGTCACCTACAGCGACTACCTCGCCCAGATCGGCCCCGGCGCCCCGCCGACGGCCTTCCGCAAGAACTGCCAGCTCAACCTGCGCGTGCACGTGCCGTCCGGGTTCACCTACGCGATCGTCCAGGCGGACTACCGGGGGTTCGCGTTCCTCCAGCCCGGGGCCTCCGGCCAGGAGAGGGCGAGCTACTACTTCCAGGGGATGCCGCAGACCGCCCAGCGCACGCACTCGTTCACCGGCCCGCTCAACGACAACTGGCAGACCAGCGACAAGACGGAGTACGCGGACCTCGTCTGGTCCCCGTGCGGAGAGAAGCGCAACTTCAACATCAACACCGAGCTGCGGGTGAACGCCGGCACCTCGAACCCGCAGACGGCCACCAGCTTCATGGCCATGGACTCCACCGACGCCGGCGTCAGCACGCTCTATCACCTGGCCTGGCAGACCTGCCCCGCCCCGAAGAACGACTAGCACCCCGCACGACGGGCGCCGGGCCCGGCCCCCTGGCGAGGGGCCGGGCCCGGCACTCTTGCGATGGGATATGACTACCCGCCATACCGGGTCTTCGAACCGCCCGCGGCGCACCGAATTCGACGGCGCCGCGGACCGGACCGGCGCTCGCGGACCGGGACCGCGGACACGGGACCGCGGACCAGGACCGGCGTCAGGAGAGCTTGCCGCCGTAGTCCGGGAGCTTGACGGTGCGTTCGGCGTGGCCGCCGACCAGGTCGCTCTCGTTGTTCCCGATGTTGGCGATGATCGTGTAGCCGCGGGCCTCGATCTCGGCGCGCTTGGCCGTCTTGTACGCGCTGACCTCGCTGAACAGGGCCGGTAGGTCGCGGACGTACAGCCCGGTCACCGGGTAGCCGACCGCCTTGAGGTTCCGCTCGGTCAGGGAGTACACGATCCCCGGACGGGCGGTGACGAAGAAGATCGCGACCCCGCGCTGGTTCGCGTACTGGGTCAGCGCGCGGACCTTCTCGATCGCCGGGGTCGGGAACGTCCAGAACCAGTGGAAGTCCGTCTCCAGGGAGGAGTTGTCGATGTCCAGGACGATCGCGGGCTTCTCGCCGGCCGGGGAGGCCGCGATCCGCTGCTCGACGGCCGGGCGGGCGGCGTCGATGACGGCGGCCACGTCGCGCTGCCAGGTGGCGTAGTCGATCCCGAGGATCGCCGCGTTGCCGCCCGGCGCGGAGGCCGTGACCGCCGCCGGGGCCGCAGCGGGCGCGGGCGTG
>NZ_JZWV01000939.1 GCF_000966975.1 Streptomyces katrae
GGCGTGGCGGCCTGGGCCGCGGCGGCGGCGCCGGCCGGCAGCAGGGTCATCACGGCGGCCGCGGCCGCCACGGTGGCGGAGGCGGTACGGGACGTGCGGGTGCGGCGGGTGCTGCGCATGTGGGGGCGCTCCTCGGAACGGCTCGGTCCGTACGTGGGCTCGTCACGGATGCGGGCTTGGCATGTACGCGGGCTTGGCATGTACGTGCCCAGAGTTGGCCAGAATCCCACCCGTGTCTACTGGCCGGTAGGAAACTTTTCGCGACTCCCGGGTGAATCCCCGTCGCGGAGACCGCGGGGTGCGGAGATTGTCCGAAAACGCGTTCTTGTTGCGTCGCGGACACCGATGTGTCATGGACTCGTCATTCATCGGATGGCGTGCACAGCCCAACCCCCCACGAAAGGCAGTGTGTTGACCGTGTCCACTCTTGCCACAACCCTCAAGCGCGGCCTCGCCGTAGGCGCCGTGGCCCTCGCCGCCGTCAGCCTCCAGCCCGCCGGCGCCAGCGCCTCCCCGACCCCCGTCGTCGGCGGCACCCGCGCTGCCCAGGGCGAGTTCCCCTTCATGGTCCGCCTCTCCATGGGCTGCGGCGGCGCCCTCTACACCCAGCAGATCGTCCTCACCGCCGCCCACTGCGTGAACGGATCCGGCAACAACACCTCCATCACCGCCACCGCCGGCGTCGTCGACCTCCAGAGCAGCAGCGCCATCAAGGTCAAGTCCACCAAGGTCCTCCAGGCACCCGGCTACAACGGCCAGGGCAAGGACTGGGCCCTCATCAAGCTCGCCAAGCCGATCAACCTCCCCACCCTGAAGATCGCCGACACCAAGGCCTACGACAGCGGCACCTTCACCGTCGCCGGCTGGGGCGCCGCCCGCGAAGGCGGAGCCCAGCAGCGCTACCTCCTCAAGGCCACCGTCCCCTTCGTCTCCGACGCCGCCTGCCAGGCCGCCTACGGAGACTCCCTCGTCCCCTCCGACGAGATCTGCGCCGGCTACGACCAGGGCGGCACCGACACCTGCCAGGGCGACTCCGGCGGCCCCATGTTCCGCCGCGACGACACCAACGCCTGGATCCAGGTCGGCATCGTCAGCTGGGGCGAGGGCTGCGCCCGCGCCGGATACCCCGGCGTCTACTCCGAGGTCTCCACCTTCGCCGCCGACATCCGCAACGCCGCCGCCGGCCTGTAGACCCCGCCACCGGCCCGAACCCCCGGGCCGGCCGCGGCGCACCCCCCACCCACGCACCTCGCCCTTCCGGCCGGACCCGAACCGGCCGGAAGGGCGAGCCCCCCGGCCGTCCGGTTGCGGGCCGCCGCACCCCCGGGTCCCATGGGACCGGGACACCCGGCACCCGCCGGGACAGCCCCACCGGCCGCGACAGGCGACGGCGACGGGTGAGGGACCACGGGCGACAGTGGGGCAGGCAGCGCATGACGATCAGAGTGGTCATCGCGGACGACCAGGACATGGTCAGGACCGGCTTCCGGATGATCCTCGAGAGCCAGCCCGACATCGAGGTCGTCGCCGACGCCCCCGACGGACAGGCCGCCCTCGACGCCGTCGCCGCCCACCACCCCGACGTCCTCCTCCTCGACATCCGCATGCCCCGCGTCGACGGCCTCGAAGTCACCCGCCGCCTCTCGGGCCAGGACACCCCCCGCATCGTCATCGTCACCACCTTCGACCTCGACGAATACGTCCACGCCGCCCTCCACGGCGGCGCCTGCGGATTCCTCCTCAAGGACGCCAGCCCCGCCATGCTCGTCGAAGCCGTACGCGCCGCGGCCGCCGGAGACGCCCTCGTCTCACCCGCCATCACCGTCCGCCTGCTGCGCGAGATGGCCCCCCGCATGGCCGGCCCCCAGGCCGCCCGCCGCCCCTCGGAACCCCTCACCGAACGCGAACAGGACGTCGTGCGCTGCCTCGCCCGCGGCCTGACCAACGCCGAGATCGCCGCCGATCTCTACGTCTCCCTGTCCACCGTCAAATCCCACCTGGCCAACGTCCAGGCCAAGCTCACCGCCCGCAACCGCGTCGAGATCGCCGCCTGGGCCTGGGAAAGCGGCCTGGCCACCGCCACCGCGTGAAAACCCGTGAGCCTCCTCGCCTCCTGGGCCCGCCGCCACCCCCGCGCAGCCGACCGGATCCGCCTGCTGCTCTGCGTACTCCTCCTCGCCCTCGTCACCTTCGAAGGCGTCGTCCTCGCCCGTCAGCCCAGCCCCCCGCACGCCACCGTCTGGGTCTCCGGCATCCTCGTCTGCCTCAGCGCCGTCCCCTGGCCCGGCCTGCCCCTCCTCGCCCGCGCCTGGTTCGCCGCCGCCACCACCTGGACCGTCACCCTCCTGCTCGTCCTCGGCGAACGGCCCACCGTCGTCTGGGGCGCCGGCGAGGCCGTCGCCCTCCTCGTCCTCCTCTCCCAGGTCCTGCTGCACACCCCCGCCCGCACCGCTGCCGTCCTCGGCCCCGTCCTCGGCCTCGGCTGCATGGCCGTCCCCGTACGCGACACCAACCCCGGCCGCTTCACCCTCCTCTTCTCCGTCCTCACCGTCGTCGTCACCGCCTACTCCCTCCTGCTGCGCCTCCAGTCCGTCCAGCGCCTGCGCGAACTGCACGCCGTACGCACCGCCGAACGCCTCGAACTCGCCCGCGAACTCCACGACCTCGTCGCCCACCACGTCACCGGCATCGTCGTCGAGGCCCGCGCCGCCCGCTTCACCCGCGTCACCGCCGAACGCGCCGCCGAGGTCTTCGCCCGCATCGAAACCGCCGGCGACGAAGCCCTCGGCTCCATGCGCCGCCTCGTCCGCATCCTCCGCGAGGACGACGGCACCCCCACGG
Source organism: Streptomyces katrae (assembly GCF_000966975.1). Lineage (GTDB taxonomy): Bacteria > Actinomycetota > Actinomycetes > Streptomycetales > Streptomycetaceae > Streptomyces > Streptomyces katrae. The sequence continues at coordinate 2,842 of NZ_JZWV01000939.1, forward strand.
CCCCCGCCACCGCCCCCGTCGCCGGCCTCGCCGACATCCGCGACCTCACCCGCCGCTTCACCGGCCCGCCCGTCGTCCTCTACATCGAACGGGGCCTGGAGGACCGCATCCCCGGCGACGTCGCCGCCACCGCCCACCGCATCGTCCTCGAAGCCCTCACCAACATCGCCAAACACGCCGCCACCGCCACCGCCGTCCGCATCGGCCTGCGCACCGTCCCCGCCGGCCTCGAAGTACGCGTCGCCGACGACGGCGGACACCCCGCCCGGCTCTCCGAGAAGGCCCGCGGCGGAGGCTACGGCCTCGCCGGAATGACCGAACGCGCCGAAGCCCTCGGCGGCCGCCTCACCGCGGGCCCCGCCCCCGAAGGCGGCTGGCTCGTCACCGCCCTGCTGCCCCTGTGAACCCCCGCCGGGGCCCCCGTCTCACCCAGCGACATGCCAGGGGTGACCGGCCCGCCCGCCACGTAAGCTCGGTGACCATGAACACCAGCGACCGCGACAGCGGCACCGACCCCGAGGCGATCGACGAGAACGTCATCGCCGAACTGGCCCGCCTGCGCGACAGCATCGACAACATCGACGCGGCCGTTGTCCACATGCTCGCCGAACGCTTCAAATGCACCCAGCAGGTCGGCCACCTCAAGGCCCGCCACCACCTGCCCCCCGCGGACCCCGGCCGCGAAGCCAGCCAGATCGCCCGCCTGCGCCAGCTCGCCGAGAACGCCAAACTCGACCCCGCCTTCGCCGAGAAGCTCCTCAACTTCATCATCGCCGAGGTCATCCGCCACCACGAGACCATCGCCGCCGGCGAGGACTGACCGGCCCCCGGGGCGGGGACATCCCCGCCCCGGCCACCCCCGCACGACCCCCTAGGACCGCGGCCCCCCATCCGGCAGCATGGGCCCCATGTCCGCACTGACGCGCAACGAAGCGCAGCTCCGAGCCCAGCTCCTCGACGTCCACCACTACGCCGTCACCCTCGACCTCACCACCGGCGAAGAGACCTTCGACTCCACCACCGTCATCCGCTTCAGCGCCCGCACCCCCGCGGACACCTTCGTGGAACTGAAGCCGGAAGAACTGCGCTCCGCCACGCTCGACGGCCACCCCCTCGACCCCGCCGCCCTCACCGGCAACCGCCTCCCCCTCAACGGCCTGGCCGAAGGCCCCCACGAGCTGCGCCTCGACACCCGCATGCGCTACTCACGCACCGGCGAGGGCCTCCACCGCTTCACCGACCCCGCCGACGGGGAGACGTACGTCTACACCCAGATGTTCATGGACGACGTCCAGCGCGTCTTCCCCGCCTTCGACCAGCCCGACCTCAAGGCCGTCTTCGAGTTCACCGTCACCGCCCCCGGCCACTGGACCGTCCTCGCCAACGGCACCACCACCCGTACCGGCGACCGGGAAGCCGACGGAGCCGGCGTCTGGACCTCCGCCCCCACCCCCGTCATCTCCACCTACCTCGCCGCCGTCGCCGCAGGCCCCTGGCACAGCGTCACCACCGAACACGCCGGACTGCCCTTCGGCATCCACTGCCGCAAGTCCCTCGCCCCCCACCTCGACGCCGACGCCGACGAAATCCTCTCCGTCACCACCGCCTGCTACGACCGCTACCACGAGAAGTTCACCGAGCCCTACCCCTTCGACTCCTACGACCAGGCCTTCGTCCCCGAGTTCAACGCCGGCGCCATGGAGAACCCCGGCCTGGTCACCTTCCGCGACGAGTTCGTCTTCCGCTCCGCCGTCACCGACACCGAACGCCAGCGCCGCGCCATGGTCATCGCCCACGAAATGGCCCACATGTGGTTCGGCGACCTCGTCACCCTCGCCTGGTTCGACGACATCTGGCTCAACGAGTCCTTCGCCGAGTACATGGGCTACCAGACCCTCACCGAAGCCACCCGCTTCACCGGCACCTGGACCGAGTTCGGCATGGAACGCAAGCCCTGGGGCTACGCCGCCGACCAGCGCCCCTCCACCCACCCCGTCGCCCCCGGCCCCGACGACGTCCCCGACACCGCCTCCGCCCTCCTCAACTTCGACGGCATCTCCTACGCCAAGGGCGCCTCCGCCCTGCGCCAGCTCGTCGCCTGGCTCGGCGAGAAGGACTTCCTCGCCGGCATCAACACCCACTTCGCCCGCCACAAGTTCGCCAACGCCACCCTCGCCGACTTCGTGGACTCCCTCGCCGCCCACACCGACCGCGACGTCCACGCCTGGGCCGACATCTGGCTGCGCACCACCGGCATCGACACCCTCACCCCCGAGATCCAGGAAGGCGCCGGCGGCTGGACCCTCACCGTCGACCGCCACGGCAGCCGCCCCCACCGCATCACCGCCGGCACCTACACCCGCGCCACCGACGGCCTCCTGGAACGCACCGACCTCCTCGAACTCGACGTCCCCAGCGACGAGGTCCTCTCCGCGAGCGGCCCCCGCCCCGACCTCCTCGTCCTCAACGACGGCGACCTCAGCTACGCCAAGGTCCGCCTCGACCCGACCTCCCTCGACACCGCCCTGCGCGGCCTCTCCCGCATCCCCGACCCGCTCACCCGCTCCGTCGTCTGGGGCTCCCTGCGCGACATGGTCCGCGACGGCGAACTCGAACCCGCCACCTACCTCGCCACCGCCGAAGCCCACCTCCCCGACGAGAGCGACCTCGCCGTCGTCCAGGGCGTCCTCGCCTTCGCCCGCCACCACGTCGCCGACCTCTACACCGCCCCCGCCGAACGCGCCGCCGCCCTCACCACCCTCACCGGCATCGCCCGCGACCTCCTGCGCCGCACCGAGGACGGCACCGAGCCCGGCCTGCGCCTGGCCGCCGTACGCGCCTTCATCGACAGCGCCACCCAGCCCGACACCATCGCCGCCTGGCTCGCCGACGGCACCGTCACCGGCGGCCCCGAACTCGACCCCGAACTGAGCTGGCGCATCCTCGCCCGCCTCGCCGTCCTCGGCGCCGTCGACGAGGACGCCATCGACTCAGCCCTCGCCGCCGACCCCAGCGCCACCGGCCGGCAGGGCGCCGCCCGCTGCCGCGCCGCCCTGCCCACCGCCGAGGCCAAGGCCGCCGCCTGGCAGCGGCTCTTCCACGACGACACCCTGTCCAATTACCTGTTCACCGCCACCGCCCAGGGCTTCTGGCAGCCCGAACAGACCGCACTCGTGGCGGACTACGTGCCCCGCTACTACCCCGAGGCCATCGCCCTCGGAGCCCGCCGCGGCCCCGCCATCGGCGAGGCCGCCGGCCGCTGGGCCTTTCCCGCCCACCACGTCGACGAGGCCAACCTCCAGGCCGGCCACACCGCCCTGGAAGACCCGGAGATCACCCCGATGATGCGCCGCGTACTCGTCGACCAGCTCGACGACCTCGCCCGCACCCTGCGGGTACGGCAGACCCCCTCGGCCTAACGGATACAGCCGACGATCCGCACCGACACCTGGGCACTGGCCGTCAGGCCGCTGCCCGGATCGGTCGCGGTGAACACCAGCGGATACGTCCCGTCGGGCAGCAGCGGCACCACGAAGCCGCCCGACGGGCCCGCCCCCACCGGCACCGGCCCGTTCGGCCCCTTCAGCTGCCACGACGTGTACTGCGGATCGGTGATCGCCCGGTCCTCCGGCCGGGTCCGCGCCGATCCGGAGAAGCTCTCCTCGCAGCCGCGCCGCAGCTGACCCCCGCCGCCCGGCTGCCGGATCGCCACCGCCGGCGGCTGACCGCCGGCGGCTGAGGCTGCTGCGGGGCACTCGTCGAAGGCTGCGGGCTCTGCCCGTTGGCGGGCCGGCCGGGGGAGGGGGAGTCCGGGGAGCCGGACGACGGCGGGGCGCCGTGCCCCGGGGACTGCGAAGGCGACACCGACGCGGACGGGGACGCCGACGGCGGACCCGACACCGCAGCGGACGGATCCGTCCCCGGCACCGAAGGCACCTCCGGCCGCCCCACCGACGTCGGCGACGGCCCCTTCGCCGGCGAGGTGGCCTTCGCGTCGATCGTCGCGCACACCGCACTCGCGACCACCGGCTGGGCCTCCGGTATCCCGGAGCCACGCAGCAGCTGGTCGTCCCCGTCGTGTGCCTGCGCGTCCAGGTAGACGTTGCCCGTCGACGTCTCGGCGTCACTGTGCTCGACCCACGCCGAATCGTGGTACAGCCCGCCCGGCTTCTGCTGGTTCACCCCGGTCACGTGCCACTCGCGCACCCGGCCCCCGGACGGCGTACCCGCCACCGCCGGCCCGTCCGTCCCCGCGAACAGCCAGCCGTCCCCGAAATACCGCTGCGGGGCCTCCGGCGCACCGTGCTCGTTGGCCGCCGGGAAGTTGAACCCGCCCCCCAGCAGCAGCCGGTTCTTCGGACAGGCAACCGTCGCCTGCGCGCTGCCGCCCGCCGGGACCGCCACCTGGGCCGTCACCACCGACACGCTCTTCAGCTTCACGCACACCGGCCGCACCCCCACCGAGAAGTTCGCCTGCGGCGGCGGCGGAGACTGCAGCTGCGTCATGCGCAGCACGTCGGAGGAGTCCTTCAACGGGAACGGACGGGAACTCAACTCCGTACCCGGGTTCAGATGCGCGACGAAATCACTCCCGCCGACCGCCGTACCCGCCGTACCCGCCGGACCGGGCGCCGCCGCCCCCGGCGTCAGCTGGTCCAGCGGAACCGGCGCCACCGGCCGCCCCTTCAGGGCCCGGTCGGCCTTGAACTCGGCGCCCACCATCGTGAACCCGTCCCCGCAGTGCGGGGTGGCCGTCGTGGTGGTCGTCATCCCCTTGAACGGCCCCTCGGTCGTCGCGTCATGAACGCCCCCCGGAGGCGGGAACTTGCTCGACCTGTCCAGGAACGCGTACGTGGTCCACTGGAAATCGAAGCCGCCCTCCACCTGCGGCTTCGCGTTCACGCACAACGCGTACGAGGTCAACGTCGACGCCGCGTCACCCGGATTGAACGCCGACGCCAGCCACGCGCCCCCGATGAAATGGCTGTTCGTCGCGAAACCCGACCCGGCGATCGCATACCCCCCGCCCAGCGCCGTCTCATGCGCCTGGCACCCCGCCACCGTCAGCTGCTCCCCGCCCGCGGGCACCGACACCGACGTACTGCGCTGGACCACCACCACCGGCTCCGGCCCCTGCGAGGTCCACCACACCCCCGCACCGGCCGCACCCGCGACCACCACGGCCCCCGCGGCGACCACCGCCGCCGTCTTCCCGCCGACCGCGCCGGCCACCTTCGCCAACACTCCGGATCCAGCCATCGGGTCCCCTCCCGCAACGCCCGCGCGCCCCGTGCCGACCGGCACTGTAGCCCCGCCACGACCCGCAGCCCAGAGCCCCCGAACCCAAGAATTCCCCATGCCGGCCCCACCACCCCCACCCCACACCCGACCCCCTCCACCCCGAACACCCGTACCGGTCGGACGGCCGAAAACCGACCCCGCCACACCCCGACGGTTACCC
>NZ_JZWV01000110.1 GCF_000966975.1 Streptomyces katrae
CCGGCCCGCCCCGCCATCGGCGGACGGAGTCCGCCGCGGCGCCGCGAAGCCGGGGAGGCCGGCCACGGCCGAGCCGCGCGAGCGGCGCGTCGAGGAAGGGCGCGGCGCGTCTAGAAGGCGGCGCGGCGGATCAGGAGGAGGGCTCGGTCGTCGTTGACGTCCTTCGCGACCTTTTCGATCAGGTGCCACGCCGCGCCCTCCCAGCCGGCGGCGACGTACCGGTCGGCCTCGCCCGTCAGCCGGTCGATGCCCTCGCTGATCTCGCGGTCAGCGGTCTCGACCAGGCCGTCGGTGAAGAGCATCAGGACGTCGCCGGGCCGCAGGTTGCCCCGCGCCGGCTCGAACTCCGCGCCGTCGTAGACGCCGAGGAGCGGGCCCTCGCCGGACCGCTCCTGCCAGCGGCCGGTGCCCGCGGAGAGCTGGAGGGCGGGGAGGTGGCCGGCGGAGAGGAGTTCGTAGTCGCCGGTCTCCAGGTCCAGGACGAGGTGGATGGAGGTGGCGAAGCCCTCGTCCCAGTCCTGGCGGAGCAGGTAGCCGTTGGCGGCGGGGAGGAAGTCCTGGGGCGGGAGGGCGCCGAGGAGCCCGCCGAAGGCGCCGGAGAGGAGGAGGGCCCGGGAGCCGGCCTCCATGCCCTTGCCGGAGACGTCGGTGAGGACGACCTCCAGGGTGCGCCCCCCGTTGGTGCGGGCGGCGACGACGAAGTCCCCGGAGAAGGACTGGCCGCCGGCCGGCCGCAGGGCCATCTCGCGGTGCCAGCCCGGCGGCAGGGCGGGCAGCTTGCTCTGCACCCGGATGCGTTCGCGGAGGTCGAAGAGCATGGTTCCGCCGCGCCGCCAGGGCACTCCGACGCGGCTGCGGAACTGGGCGATGATCAGGCCGAAGAAGCCGCAGGCGGCGACGACGAGGACGGTGCCGGGGGTGACCCGGGCCGGCCCCTCGGTGTACGGGCCGAGGACGAGGGCCTCGACGATCAGGGCGGTCGCGGAGGCGGCGTAGAGGCCGAGGAGGCTGGCGGGCCGCAGCAGCAGGCCGCCGGCCACGATCGGCAGGACGAGCGCCGACGGCGAGAACCAGACGGGCAGCATCAGGGTGCCGCAGGCGATGGCGGGGACGGTCAGCAGCAGGCCCGCGAAGGCCAGCCAGTCGCTGGCGTCGCCGCGGAAGTAGTCGACGGCGGATTTGCGCAGGGCTGTGCGGACCCGGTGCGACAGCATGCGCGCCCGGGCCCTGAGCGTCTCCACGCGTGCTCCGGCCATTGCACCGGGACCCTATCCATCATGGCTGCGTGCGCGCAGCGGTACCCCCGTACCGAGGGCCTTCGACGGCTCGAAAACGGTTAGACCGGGCCGTATTGCCCTGGTAGGGATGACCCTATGGCTCTTGATACGCGCGTATTGCAGGCTGATGAGTGGGATGTCTGGTACGACCATCTGGAACTGGCGTTCGGTGGTGTGCCGGAGTCCCCGGAGGAGCGGACGCTCTACCGGTCCCTGACGGAGCTCGACCGTTCGCTGGGCGTCTGGGACGGCGGGACCTGCGTGGGTTCCGCCGGGGCGTTCAGCTTCCGGCTGTCGGTGCCGGGCGGGGCGGTGGTCCCGGCGGCCGGCGTGACGATGGTCGGTGTGGCGCCGACCCACCGCAGGCGGGGCGTGCTGACCTCGATGATGCGCCGCCAGCTGGACGACGTCCGGGCGGCCGGGGAGCCGGTGGCCGTGCTGACGGCCTCCGAGCCGGAGATCTACGGGCGGTTCGGCTACGGCACGGCCTCGTACGACCTGGTGGTGGACATCGACACCACCCGCGTACGGCTGGACGTGCCGCCGGGGGCGGACGCGGTCCGGCTGCGGCTGGTGGACCCGCTGAAGGCGCTGGACGACTGCGAGCGGGTGTACGCGGCGCTGGTCGCGGGCCGGCCGGGGATGCCGGCCCGGCAGCCGGGGTGGGAGCGGCAGGGGCTGCTCGACCCGGAGTCGCACCGGGAGGGGGCCTCGCCGCTGAAGTGCGTGGTGGCGGAGGACGCGGACGGCGTGGTCGTCGGGTACGCGCGGTACCGGGTGCGGCCGGACTGGGAGCCGTCGGGGTCGGACGGCAAGGTGCTGGTCGGCGAGGTGGACGCGGTGGATCCGGCGGCGTACGCGGCGCTGTGGCGGTACCTGTTCGAGATCGACCTGACCTGGCACGTACGGGCGTACCGGCGGCCGGTGGACGATCCGCTGCTGCACCTGGTGAACGACGTCCGGCGGATCCGGGCGCGGCAGCGGGACGCGCTGCACCTGCGGGTGGTGGACCTGCCGGGGGCGCTGGAGGCGCGGGGGTACGGGGCCGCGGTGGACGTGGTGCTGGAGGTGGAGGACGCGTTCTGTCCGTGGAACGCGGGGCGGTGGCGGCTGACGGCCGGGGCGGATGGTTCCGGGGTGCGGTGCGTGCGTACGCAGGACGCGGCGGAGCTGGAGCTGTCCGTGCGGGAGCTGGGGTCGGCGTACCTGGGCGGGGTCACCCTGGCCTCGCTCGCGGGGGCCGGCCGGGTGCGGGAGCTGCGTCCGGGCGCCCTGCGCGAGGCTTCGCGGGCCTTCGCGGGGGACGTGGCCCCCTGGCTCCCTCACAACTTCTAGCGGGGGGGCCGGGCAGGGCGCTAGCGGGTCTGGCAGGTGGGGCACCAGAAGAGGTTGCGGGCGGCGAGGTCCGCCGTGCGGATCTCGGAGCCGCAGATGTGGCACGGGAGCGTCGCGCGGCGGTAGACGTACACCTCGCCGCCGTGGTCGTCGACGCGCGGCGGGCGGCCCATGGCCTCCGGGAGGTGTTCGTCGCGGACGGTGTCGATGCGGTTCCTGCGGACGCCCTCCCGCATCAGCTCCGCCAGGTCCGCCCACATCGCGTCCCATTCGGTCCGGGTGAGGTCCCTGCCCTGGCGGTAGGGGTCGATGCCGTGCCGGAAGAGGACCTCGGCGCGGTAGACGTTGCCGACCCCGGCGATGACCTTCTGGTCCATCAGCAGGGCGGCGATGGTGGTGCGGCTGCGGGAGATGCGGGACCAGGCGCGGGCGGGGTCGTCGGCCGGGCGCAGGGGGTCCGGGCCCAGGCGGTCGTGTATCGCCTTCTTCTCGGCCCCGGTGACCAGGGCGCAGGCCGTGGGGCCGCGCAGGTCCGCGTAGTGGTCGTCGTTCAGCAGGCGCAGGCGGACCGTGTCGGTGGCCGGCGGGGCCGGGGCGGGGCCGAAGCCGAGCTTGCCGAAGAGGCCGAGGTGGATGTGGATCCAGGCGTCGCCGAGTTCCAGGAAGAGGTGCTTGCCGTGGGCCTCGGCGCTCTCCAGCTCGCGCCCGTCGAGGAGGGCCGCGCTCTCGGCGAAGCGTCCCTGGGGGCTGCTGACCCGGACCGGGCGGGCGGCGAAGCGCTCGGTGTGGTCCTGGGCGAGGCGGTGGATCGTATGGCCCTCGGGCACGGTGCCTTGCTCCTCGTGATCACGTGCGAAAACGGGTGTGCCGCCGGACGGCCCGCGTCCGGCGGCACGGTGTGGCGGGCTTACTGGTCCTGCGGGTGGTGGGCCGGGATCGGGGGGAGCTCGCCGGTCTGCTCGTAGGCCGAGAGCATGTCGATGCGGCGGGTGTGCCGCTCCTCGTCGGAGTACGGGGTCGCGAGGAAGGCCTCGATGAAGCTGGTGGCCTCGTCCTGGGTGTGCATGCGGCCGCCGACGGAGATGACGTTGGCGTTGTTGTGCTCGCGGCCGAGCTTCGCGGTCTCCACGCTCCAGGCGAGGATGGCGCGGACGCCCTTGACCTTGTTGGCGGCGATCTGCTCGCCGTTGCCGGAGCCGCCGATCACGATGCCGAGGCTGTCGGCGTCCGCGGCGGTCTTCTCCGCGGCACGCAGGCAGAACGGCGGGTAGTCGTCCACCGCGTCGTAGATGTGGGGCCCGCAGTCGACGGGCTCGTGGCCGTTGTTCTTGAGCCAGTCCACGAGGTGGTTCTTGAGCTCAAAACCGGCATGGTCGGATCCGAGATACACGCGCATGGGTCGAGTGTGGCATGCGTGACCTCAAGGGAGGGCGGAGGGGTGTCGCATAAATCACTTCTAAACCTCAAGTAAACCCAAAGAACGCAGACAGGAGGGGTTGGGACCTTGATCACGGGTTGGGGGCCTTGGGTAACCATCGGAGGAAGGTCTTCCGTCCTGGCCGGAAATCGGGTTTGAATGCCGGAACTCTCCACCCGAGAACCTAAGGATTCGTCCATGAGCACGACGACGACCCTTCAGACGGCAGGCGGCCCCACCGGCGAACCCGGTTCCGCACAGCCCTCCGACGGTCTCAAGGCCGGTCTCAAGAACCGCCACCTCTCCATGATCGCCATCGGCGGTGTCATCGGCGCCGGCCTGTTCGTCGGCTCCGGCGGCGGTATCGCCAAGGCCGGCCCCGCCATCCTGATCTCGTACCTGCTCGTGGGCGCGATGGTCGTCTTCGTGATGCGGATGCTCGGCGAGATGGCCGCCGCCAGCCCGAACTCGGGCTCCTTCTCCGCGTACGCCGACCGGGCGCTCGGCCGCTGGGCCGGATTCTCCATCGGCTGGCTGTACTGGTTCTTCTGGGTCGTCGTGCTCGCCGTCGAGGCGACCGCCGGCGCGAAGATCCTCGAAGGCTGGGTCCCGGCCGTCCCGCAGTGGGCCTGGGCCCTGATCGTGATGGTCGTCCTGACGGCCACCAACCTCGGCTCCGTCGCCTCCTACGGCGAGTTCGAGTTCTGGTTCGCCGGCATCAAGGTCGTCGCCATCGGCGCCTTCGTGGTCGTCGGCATGCTCGCCGTCTTCGGCGTGCTGCCGGGCTCGGACAACCCGGGCGCGGGCTTCGCCCACCTCACCGACGCCGGCGGGTTCATGCCGAACGGCTGGGGCTCGGTCCTCACCGGTGTGCTGATGGTCGTCTTCTCCTTCATGGGCAGCGAGATCGTCACCCTGGCGGCCGGCGAGTCCGAGGACCCGCGGCGCGCGGTCACCAAGGCCACCAACTCGGTGATCTGGCGCATCGGCGTCTTCTACCTGGGCTCGATCTTCATCGTCCTCACCCTGCTGCCGTGGAACGACAAGTCGATCGTCGACAAGGGCTCGTACGTCGCCGCACTGGACTCGATCGGCATCGCGCACGCCGGCCAGATCATGAACGTGATCGTCCTGACGGCCGTGCTCTCCTGCCTGAACTCGGGCCTCTACACCGCTTCCCGCATGGCGTTCTCGCTGGGTGAGCGCGGTGACGCGCCCAAGGCCTTCGCCAAGACGAGCAAGAACGGCGTGCCCACGGTCGCCATCCTCGGCTCGGTGGTCTTCGGCTTCATCGCCGTCTACTTCAACTACACCTCGCCGGACACGGTGTTCAACTTCCTGCTGAACTCCTCGGGTGCCATCGCGCTCTTCGTGTGGCTGGTCATCTGCCTGACGCAGCTGCGGATGCGCGGGATCCTGATGCGCGAGGCGCCGGAGAAGGTCACCGTCAAGATGTGGCTCTTCCCGTACCTGACGTGGGCCACCGCCGCGATGATCACCTTCGTCCTCGGCTACATGGTCTACGACAAGGACAACCGCGAGACGGTGCTGTACTCGCTGCTCGTCGCGGCCGTCGTGATCGCGATCGGTGTCCTGCGCAACGCCCGCCGCAAGGGCGAGCTCGCGGCCGAGGCCGTGGCCGACACCGTGGCCGACGCGGTCTGACCTGACCCCCGCAGACGACAGCAGCCCCGAACCGCCGCTCGCGGTCCGGGGCTGCTGCGCAGGCGCCGGCAGGAAGGCCGTACGGGGTCAGCCGCGGCGGCCGGCCAGCTTCCAGGCGGCCGGCAGGGCGCCCATGGCCAGCGCCGCCTTGAGGGCGTCGCCGATCAGGAACGGGGTCAGGCCCGCCGCGAGGGCAGCGGTGAGGGACATCCCGGTGGCGGCCATCAGGTACGGCACGCCCACGGCGTAGATCACGGCCGAGCCCAGCACCATCGTGCCCGCCGTACGCAGCACCGAGCGGTCGGCGCCGCGCCGCGCGAGGGCGCCGACGACGGTGGCGGCCAGCAGCATGCCCAGGACGTAGCCGAAGGAGGCACCTCCGGCGCCGGAGGTGCCGGCGGCGAACCAGGGCAGGCCGGCCGCGCCCAGGGCGGCGTACAGGCCGAGCGCGAGGAAACCGCGGCGGGCCCCGAAGGCGGTGCCCACGAGCAGGGCGGCGAAGGTCTGGCCGGTGACCGGGACGGGCGAGCCGGGCACGGGTACGGAGATCTGGGCGGCCAGACCGGTGAGCGCGGCTCCGCCGACGACGAGCGCGATGTCGCGGACGCGGCTCGCGGGCAGCAGGTCGGCGAGGACGGCGCCGGGCCGGACGGAAACGGAAGCAGTGCTCATGAGGGGGCTCCGCGGGGTGGTGATCGACGGGACACCGTGACGCTAGTGCGCGCCGCCGGGCCGCCCTACCGCCGGCCGGGACAAAGGCATACTGTCCGGTTTGGTGGGGACCACACAAAGCCCACCCCTTACAACCGACTTGAAGTGATCCCCATCACGGGGAACATCCCACGAGACATCCTTTTTGCTCCCACGGGTGCCCTCCAGCAAGACTGTGGGTTCCCTCCAATCCCTTGCGCAGCCCCCAGAGCCGCCGGGCCGATCGAGAGTACAGATCCACTCATGCGCGAACAGCAGACCGACCTCCCTCCCGAACCCCTGAGCCACAGCCTCAAACAGCGCCACCTGACCATGCTGGGCCTCGGCGGCGTGATCGGCGCCGGGCTCTTCGTCGGCTCCGGCGCCGGCATCGGCATCGCCGGCCCCGCGATCATCTGCTCGTACCTGCTCGCGGGCGCGCTCGCGATGCTGGTGATGCGGGCCCTCGGCGAGATGTCGGCGGCGATGCCCGCCTCCGGCTCCTTCTCGGTCTACGCGGAGAAGGCCCTGGGCCGCTGGGCCGGCTTCTCCGCGGGCTGGCTGTACTGGTTCCTGCTGGTCGTGGTGCTCGCCGTGGAGGCGACCGGCGCCGCGAAGATCGCCCACGGCTGGCTGCCGTCGGTCGACCAGTGGGTGTGGGTGCTGCTGTTCATGGTGGTCTTCACCCTCAGCAACCTGGCGGCCGTGCGGAACTTCGGCGAGTTCGAGTTCTGGTTCGCCGCGCTGAAGGTCGGCGCGATCGTGCTGTTCCTGGTCCTGGGCACCCTGGCCGTCTTCGGGCTGCTGCCCGACACGGATCCGGTGGGCCTGGCCAACCTGACCGGGCAGGGCGGGTTCTTCCCCAAGGGGATGGGCGGGGTGGTCGCGGGCATGCTCGCGGTCGTCTTCGCCTTCGGCGGCCTGGAGGTCGTCACCATCGCTGCCGCCGAGTCGGACGACCCGGCCCGGTCGGTGTCCCGTGCGGTGCGCAGCGCCGTGTGGCGCATCCTCTTCTTCTACGTCGGCTCGATGCTGGTGATCGTGGCCCTGCTGCCTTGGGACTCGCTCAAGCCCGGCGAGAGCCCGTACGTGGCCGTGCTCGACTCGATCGGGATCCCGGCGGCCGGTCAGATCATGAACATCGTGGTGTTCGTGGCGCTGCTGTCGGCGCTGAACGCCAACCTGTACGGCTCCTCGCGCATGGTCTTCTCGCTGGCCGAGCGGGGCGAGGCGCCGAAGGCGCTGCTGAAGGTCTCGGGCGGCGGGGTGCCGCGGCGGGCGGTGCTGGCGTCGGTGGTGTTCGGGTTCGCGTCGGTGGTGCTGAACCTGCTGTGGCCGGACACGGTGTTCCTCTACATGCTCAACGCGGTCGGCGCGGTGCTGCTGTTCGTGTGGGCGCTGATCGCGGTCTCGCAGCTGCGGCTGCGGCCCCGGCTGGAGCGGGAGATGCCGGAGCGGCTGACGCTGCCGATGTGGGCGTTCCCGTACCTGACGTGGGCGGCGCTGCTGGGGATGGCCGCGGTGCTGGTGCTGATGCTGTTCGACGACTCGGCGCGGCCGCAGCTGCTGTGGTCCTCGGGTGCGGCGGCCGTGGTGCTGCTGGTGGCCGCGTACCGGGAGGTGCGGGCGCGCCGGGGCTGAGGCCCCGTCAGTGACGTGCGGATGCCGAGCGGCCCGGGACTTCCGTCCCGGGCCGCCTGCGTTCTGTGCGCGGATCCGGTCACGGCGCGTGAGCCGAGTGTCCGGATACTGAACACACAACGTCCGATAAACGGACGGTCGGCAGACTGGGCCCATGAGTCAGAGCACCATCACGCCTCCCGAACTGCGGCCTTCCGCGCCCGGATCCCCTCTCGGCAACGGCCTCAAGCAGCGCCACCTCTCGATGATCGCCCTCGGCGGGGTCATCGGCGCCGGCCTCTTCGTCGGCTCGGGGGCCGGCATCGCGGCCGCGGGGCCCTCGATCGTGCTCGCGTACGCGGTGTCCGGTCTGCTGGTGATGTTCGTGATGCGGATGCTCGGCGAGATGTCGGCGGCCGATCCGGCGTCGGGCTCCTTCTCCGTGCACGCCGAACGGGCGATCGGCCCCTGGGCCGGGTTCACGGCGGGCTGGATGTTCTGGACCCTGCTGTGCGTGGGCGTGGCCATCGAGGCCATCGGGGCGGCGCACATCATGACGGGCTGGTTCCCGGGCACCCCGTCGTGGCTGTGGGTGCTGGTGTTCATGGCGCTGTTCTGCGGCAGCAACCTGGGCGCGGTGCGCAACTTCGGCGAGTTCGAGTTCTGGTTCGCCGCCCTGAAGATCGGCGCCATCGGGCTCTTCCTGGGCCTGGGCGTGCTCGCCGTCCTGGGCCTGCTGCCCGGGACCTCCTCCCCCGGCGCCGCGAACCTGGTGCACGACGGCGGGTTCCTGCCCAACGGGGTCGACGGGCTGCTGGTCGGCGTGCTGGCCTCGGTGGTCGCGTACGGCGGGCTGGAGACGGTGACCATCGCGGCCGCCGAGTCCGACGACCCGGTGCGGGGCGTGGCCAAGGCGGTGCGGACCACCATGTGGCGGATCGCGATCGTCTACGTCGGCTCGATGCTGGTGATCGTGACCCTGCTGCCCTGGAACGACCCCTCGGTCACCGGGCACGGCCCGTACGCCGCCACCCTGGACCACCTGGGCATCCCGGCGGCCGGCCAGATCATGAACGTCGTCATCCTGGCCGCGCTGCTGTCGGCGATGAACGCCAACATCTACGGCTCCTCGCGCATGGCCCACTCGCTGGTCTCCCGGGGCCAGGGCCCCAAGGCGCTGGGCAAGGTCTCGGGCGGGGTGCCGCGCCGGGCGGTGCTGGCCTCCTCGGGCTTCGGGTTCGTGACCGTCCTGCTGTCGTACTGGTACCCGGACACCCTGTTCGCCTGGCTGCTGAACATGGTCGGCGGGGTCATCCTCATCGTCTGGGGCTTCATCGCGGTCTCGCAGTTCGTGCTGCGCCGGCGGCTGGAGCGGGAGGCGCCCGGGAAGCTGACGGTGCGGATGTGGGGCTTCCCTTACCTGACGTGGGTGGCACTGGCCGGGGTCGCCGCGGTGCTGGTGCTGATGGCGGTGGGCGAGGACACCCGGTCGCAGGTGCTGTTCACCGGCGGGCTGGCGGTGGCCCTGGCGGCGACCGGCTACGTGATGCAGCGCCGGGCGGCGAACCGGAACTGACGGCCCGGCGGCCCCCGGCCCCCTTCGAGGCGGATCCCGTGTGCGGTACGGGGTCCGCCTCTCTTCGTACCCGGACGACCCTTACGCGCGAGTGGGAACAGATACTGCTAGCGTGCAGTTGCGCATTAATTGCAATAAGCGATTGGCACGCTGAGGGGACCGGATACACGCATGGCCATCTACACGCTTCCTGAGCTTCCTTACGACTACGCGGCGCTCGAGCCGGTGATCAACCCGCAGATCATCGAGCTGCACCACGACAAGCACCACGCGGCCTACGTCACGGGCGCCAACACCACGCTGGAGCAGCTGGCGGAGGCCCGGGAGAAGGAGAACTGGGGCGCGCTCAACGGGCTGGAGAAGAACCTCGCGTTCCACCTCTCCGGCCACATCCTGCACAGCATCTACTGGCACAACATGGCCAGCCCCAAGACCGGCGAGGGCGGCGGCGAGCCGACCGCGGCCGACGGGGTGGGCGACCTCGCCGACGCGATCACCGAGTCCTTCGGCTCCTTCGAGAAGTTCAAGAAGCAGCTGACCTTCGCGTCCTCCGCGACGCAGGGCTCCGGCTGGGGCGTGCTGGCGTACGAGCCCGTGAGCGGCCGGCTCGTCGTCGAGCAGGTCTACGACCACCAGGGCAACGTGGGCGTGGCCAGCACGCCGATCCTGGTCTTCGACGCCTGGGAGCACGCCTTCTACCTGCAGTACAAGAACCAGAAGGTGGACTTCATCGAGGCGATGTGGAACGTCGTCAACTGGCAGGACGTGGCCCGCCGCTACGCCGACGCCAAGGCGAACACCCCGCTGCTGATCCCCGTCAAGGGCTGACCGGCACCCCGCAGACCACCCGCCTCGTGATCGTCTTCTCAGCCTTCGCGTGCGGGTGTGCAGAGCGGAAGACCCCCGTGAGGACGTGACTCACGGGGGTCTTCTGTGTGCGGGGGCGCGGACTACTCGAAGATCGGGCCCTGGGTGCGGGTGCGCTTGATCTCGTAGAAGCCGGGGGTGGAGGCGACCAGCAGGGTGCCGTCCCACAGGCGGGCGGCGGCCTCGCCGCGCGGGGCCGGGGTCACGACGGGGCCGAAGAAGGCCACTTCCTCGCCGTCGGCGCCGGGCACGGAGATCACCGGGGTGCCGACCTCCTGGCCGACGCGCTCGATGCCGTCGTTGTGGGAGTCGCGCAGCACCTCGTCGTACTCGTCGGAGTCGGCGTAGGCGAGCAGCTCGGCCGGCAGGCCGACCTCCGCCAGGGCGTCGGCGATGACCTCGCGGGTCGCACCGCGGTCCTCGTTGTGGATCTTCGTGCCGAGGGCGGTGTACAGCTTGCCGGTGACCTCCTCGCCGAACTTCTGCTGGGCGGCGATCACCACGCGCACCGGGGCCCAGCCCTTGGGGCCGAGGAGCTCGCGGTAGCGCTCGGGGAGCTCGTCGAGCTTGTTCTCGTTCAGCACGGCCAGGCTCATCACGTGCCAGCGGACCTCGACGTCACGGACCTTCTCGACCTCGAGCATCCACCGGGAGGTCATCCAGGCCCAGGGGCAGAGCGGGTCGAACCAGAAGTCGACCGGGGTCTTCTCGCGCACCTGGGTGTCGGTCATGTCTCTCCTCGGGTCACATCGGGCGTCTCTGAGCGTGTTCCTTCCGCCCAACCAGGCCGGGACCGCACGCATTCCCCCCGTGGGAGGATTCGACCGAAGAAGCGATCACGCACGAAGGAGTGCCACGTGCCCGGTGAGAATCTGTCCCGCGACGAAGCCCGCGTGCGGGCCGAGCTGCTGTCCGTCGACGGGTACGAGGTCGTCCTCGACCTGAGGTCCGCGGTGGACGAGGCCGAACCGGCCGAAGGGCCCCGGACGTTCCGCTCGGTGACGACCGTGCGCTTCCGGGCCGCGGCTCCGGGCGCCTCCTCGTTCGCCGACCTGATCGCCCCCTCGGTGAACTCGGTCACCCTCAACGGCCGCGCCCTGGACCCGGCCGTCGTCTTCGACGGGGCGCGGATCGCCCTGGACGGCCTGGCCGCGGAGAACGTCCTGGTCGTCGACGCGAACTGCGCCTACAGCCGGACCGGCGAGGGCATGCACCGCTTCGTCGACCCGGAGGACGGCGAGGTCTACCTCTACACCCAGTACGAGCCGGCGGACGCCCGGCGGGTGTACGCGAACTTCGAACAGCCCGACCTGAAGGCCCCCTACCGCTTCGAGGTGTCCGCCCCCGAGGGCTGGACGGTGTGGAGCAACGGCGCGGAGGAGTCCCGTGAGGGCGGGGTGTGGCGCTTCGCCGAGACCGCGCCGATCTCCACGTACATCACCTGCGTGGTGGCGGGCCCGTACCACTACGTCACGGACACCTACACGCGCGGGGACCTGACGATCCCGCTGGGCGCGATGTGCCGCAAGGGGCTGGCGAAGCACTTCGACGCGGACGACGTCTTCCTCGTCACCAAGCAGGGCTTCGACCTCTTCCACGAGATCTTCGACTACCCGTACCCCTTCGGGAAGTACGACCAGGCCTTCGTGCCCGAGTACAACCTGGGCGCCATGGAGAACCCGGGCATGGTGACCTTCCGCGAGGAGTACATCTTCCGCGGGAAGGTGACGCAGGCCTCCTACGAGCGGCGCGCGAACGTCATCCTGCACGAGATGGCGCACATGTGGTTCGGCGACCTGGTCACCATGAAGTGGTGGGACGACCTGTGGCTGAAGGAGTCCTTCGCGGACTTCATGGGCTCCTTCGGGCTGGTCGAGGCCACCCGCTTCGACCAGGCCTGGGTCACCTTCGCCAACAACCGCAAGGCCTGGGCCTACCGGGCCGACCAGCTGCCGTCCACCCACCCGATCACGGCCGACATCCGTGACCTGGAGGACGCCAAGCTGAACTTCGACGGGATCACCTACGCCAAGGGCGCGGCCGTCCTCAAGCAGCTCGTCGCGTACGTGGGCCGGGACGCGTTCCTGGACGGCGCGCGGCGCTACTTCAAGGCGCACGCGTACGGGAACACCACCCTGGACGACCTGCTGTCGGTGCTCGGGGAGGTCTCCGGGCGGGACATGGCCGAGTGGTCGCGGGCCTGGCTGCAGACGGCGGGCGTCAACGCGCTGACCCCCGTGGTCACCACGGACGCGGCCGGCCGGCTGACCGAGCTGGCCGTGGTCCAGGAGGGCGACGAGCTGCGCCCCCACCGGGTGGCGGTGGGCCTGTACCGGCTGGAGGCCGACGGTTCGCTGGTGCGCTACGCGCGCGCCGAGGCCGATGTGGCGGGCGTGCGCACGGTGGTCGGGGAACTGGCCGGGCTGGAGCGGCCCGACCTGGTCCTGGTCAACGACGAGGACCTCACCTACTGCAAGATCCGCTTCGACGAGGCCTCGCTGGCCACCCTCCGCGGCCACCTGGGCGACCTCACCGACCCGCTGGCCCGCGCCCTGTGCTGGTCGGCGCTGTGGAACCTGACGCGGGACGCGCTGATGCCGGCCCGGGACTTCCTGTCGCTGGTACTGGCGCACGCGGGCCGCGAGAGCGACGTCGGCGTGCTGCAGCAGCTGCACGCGCAGGCGCTGAGCGCGGTCACCCACTACGCGGCGCCGGACTGGCGCGAGCAGGGCGGCCGGGAGCTCGCCGCGGGCGCCCTGCACGAGCTGCGGCTGGCCGAGCCGGGCTCCGAGCACCAGCTGACCTGGGCCCGGTTCTTCGCGGCGAGCGCGGCCAGCGAGGGTGACTTCCAGCTGCTGCTGGGGCTGCTGGAGGGTTCGGCGCGGATCGACGGGCTGGAGGTGGACCAGGAGCTGCGCTGGGACTTCCTGCTGCCGCTCGCCGCGCACGGCGTGGTCGACGAGGCCGTACTGGCGGCCGAGCTGGTCCGCGACGACACCGCGTCGGGCAAGCGGCACCAGGTGCGCTGCCTGGCCGCGCGGCCGTCGGCGGCGGTCAAGGACCAGGCCTGGGCGGTGGTGGTCGAGTCGGACGCGCTGTCGAACGCGCTGGTCGAGGCGACCATCAGCGGGATGCAGCAGTCCTCGCAGCGGGAGCTGCTGGCCCCGTACGCCGGGCGCTACTTCGAGGTGATCGAGCGGATCTGGGCGGAGCGGTCGATCCAGATCGGGATCGACGTGGTGAAGGGGCTGTACCCGATGCTCCAGGACTCCCAGGCCACTCTCGACGCGACGGACGCCTGGCTGACCTCCCGTCCGGACGCGGCCCCGGCGCTGCGCCGCCTGGTCCTGGAGTCCCGCGACGACCTGGCCCGGGCCCTCCGAGCCCAGTCCCGCGACGCCTGACCCCCCTGGTCCCGTTCCGCCCCGTCCGGCAGCCGCCGGGCGGGGCGGTTCGCGTGGCGGCGATGGGCCATCGGCAGTCGAACGTCCGTACTTTAGCCCCAGCTTGTCCGGATTTGTTGACGAACGTGTAACAGGCGTTAGCAAGGCCATGGCCTGAGGGAATCACCGCGTCATGAACCAGAACGCACCCCTCCCCCTCGCCCACCTCACCGCCAGCCGCCCCCGCGTCCTGACCCTCGCTCAGCTGCGCGAGCACGGCGTCAGTGCCGCCGAGGCCGCCGGCCGGCCGTGGCAGCAGGTGCTGCCCGGGGTGTTCCTGCTGCACGCCGGCCCCGCGACGAGCGAGGAGCGCCTGCACGCCGCCCTCCTGTACGCGGGCAGGCGCGGCAACGGCGAGGCCATGATCACCGGACTGGCCGCCCTCGCGCTCTACCGGTTCTCCTCCACCCCCACCCTGCCCGGCCTCCCCCACATCGACGTCCTCGTCCCGAACACCCGCCGGCTGCGCTCCACCGGCGACGTGCGCATCGTGCGCGCCCACACCCCGCCCCGGCCGCTGGAGGTGACCGGGCTGCCCGTGGCGCCCGTGGCGCGGGCGGTCGCCGACGCCGTGGCCCAGCTCGACGAGGCCGACGCGGTGCGCCGCGTCCTCAGCGAGGCCGTCCGCGCCGGACACTGCGAACCGGCCGCCGTCGTACGGGAGCTGACGGTGGCGCGGCTGCTGAACCGGCCGCACGTGATCGACGCGGTGGAATCCCTGCTGGCCGAGGGCCGGGCCATCGCCGAGGACCGGCTGTACCAGCTCGTGCGGGGCTACGAGCTCCCCGAGCCGGTCTGGAACGTGGACCTGCGGCTGCCCGGCGGCCCGCACCTGGGCGGAGTGGACGCGTACTGGCCCGAGCAGGCCGTGGCCGTCGAGATCGACACCCGGGCCCCGCGCCAGGGGGAGGACGAGGACTTCGCCGAGGCCGTCCGCAAGCGGGAGACCCTGGAGCGGCTCGGCGTGACCGTCCTCTACCTGACCCCGCGCAAGCTGCGCGACTGGCCCGAGCAGCAGGCCGCGGTCGTCCGGACCGCCCTGACGGCGTCCTGCGACCGCGAGCCCGCCGCCTACCTGGTCGTACTGCCCCGGTGAGGGTCACCCGGGAGGACCGGGAGGACCGGGTTGGCCGGGGAGTACTCCGGGGCGCTCCAGCGCAGCCGCCCCGGGTGCAGGCTCTGCACCACCGCCTCCACCCCGAACCGGACGCTACGGCTCCCGTCGGCGCCGTACTCGGTCCGGGCCCGCCCGCTCAGCTGCAGCAGCCCGCCGCCCTCCCAGTCGGGGAAGAGCAGCCCGGCCCGCTCGTCGAGGGCCAGGTTCCCGAGGGTCAGGAACATCGCGTTCCCCGGATAGTCCGGCCAGCGCAGTTCGGTGGGCGAGAGCACCTCCACGAAGCCGGGCATCCCGCCCCGGTGGCTCGCGTCGGCCCCTCCGGTGTCCGCCGTGGTGGCGATGAAGAAGGTGTCGGCGGCGCGGACGGCCCGCTCCTGGTCCGGGGCGAGCGCCACGGAGCGCCGTACGGTTCCGGGCCCCTCGGCGACGAGTTCCAGCGGCTGCCGCTTCTGCAGGTACTTCGGGCAGTTGGAGAAGACCTCCTCGGCCGCCACCGCGAAGCCGCCGGCCGTCACGGAGAGGGTGCCGTTGAGCCGCATCCGGCGCCGGGTGCGCGGGTCGAGGGCGATGGTGCCGACCCGGGTGCCGTCGGCGGCCAGGGCCCCGGCGAGGGGGTCCCCGTCCGGCAGGCCGCCGCGGACGGAGATCCGGTCCGGCCCGGTGGCCCGTACGAATCCGGGCGCCCCGGTGAGCAGCGAGGCCCACAGCCGTCCCGTGCCGTCGGCGGCGCCGACGACGAGGTGGGGCTGGAGGGCGAGGAAGGCGGCCGCCACGTCCCGGATGCCCGGGCCGATGGAGCGGCCGACGTGCTCGGCGAGCGCGCGGACGCCGACCCGTTCCTGGACGGCCAGCGAGCCCTGGTGGTACCGGTCCATGACGGCCCTCACTTTCCGAGTCTTTAGAAGAATCCGCAGGTGGGAGCGGATTCGACGGGGGCGGTAGCGCCCTCGGCGCCGGTCGGCACGGAGATCTCCAGGCGGGTGCCGTCCGGGTCGTGGAAGAAGATCCCGCCGGAGGCCGAGCCCTCGCGGTGGGCGACCACGCCCTCGTAGGCGAAGTCGACGCCCAGGCCGCGCAGCCGCTCCTCGTACGCCCGGACCTCCTCGATGGCGCCGGCGGAGAAGGCGAGGTGGTGCAGTCCGGCCGCCCGCGGGGCGTACCCGCCCTCGGCCTGCTGCCAGAGGGTGAGGACCAGCTCGCCGTCCCGGCCCAGGAAGGCGAAGCGGCGTCCCTCCTCCTTGCCCTCGCCGAGCAGCTCGAAGCCGAGCGCGTCGCGGTAGAAGGCGAGCGAGCGGTCCAGGTCGGTGACGTTGAGGCCCACGTGTCCGGTGCGGAGCGTGCCGGTGGTGGTGGTCATGAGGGTTCCCTTCCCCGAGGAGTCCGAGCGGTTCTAACCGTCTAAATTGAGCTTAAGGGTTAGAGATCCAGGCGTCAACCGGTCACGTACCCTTGAGGGGTTACAGCGGAGCGAGGAGGCGGACATGACGGCGGTACCGACGACGGACCCCCGCCCCCTCACCGGGGAGCCGCTCGCCCTCGACCTGGTGAACACGCGCTGGACGCCGGAGGGCGTACCCACCGACCTCTTCGCCGGGGCCTTCGGCCTCAGCCGGCTCGAAGGGCTGCGCCTCTGGCTGGAGAGCACGGGCCTGGCCGCCCGCTTCCGCGCCGACAAGTCGACGCTGGTCCACCTGCTGACCGCGCGCGAGGCCCTCGCCCGCGCCGTCGCGGACCCCGAGGACGCCTCCGCCCGCGAGCTGGTCGACGCCGTACTGGAGCACGGCCGCATCCGGGCCACCCTCACCGCCGAAGGCCCGGGCGAGCGGGCGGAGTTCGACGACCCCTCCTGGGGGCCGGCCTGGATGGCGGCCCGCGACTACCTGGACCTGCTGGGCTCGGCGCCCGACCGGATCCGCAAGTGCGCCTCGGACACGTGCGTGCTGCACTTCCACGACACCTCGCGCAACGGCACCCGGCGCTGGTGCTCGATGGCCGTGTGCGGCAACCGCGCCAAGGCCTCGCGCCACTACGCGCGCACGCGCGAGCGCTGAACGGTCGGAATCTGTCACACCCGGGGCGAGAACCGATCCCGACACACCCCCGTTACAAGGCCTGTAAGTCGATAAATCCACTCGCTGACCACCGCGAGTCGCCCTGGCTTGCCCCGGCCTGTCCCTGATGGCGGAAACTCCGCCCCGGCGGGTTCCCGCCATGTCAGGTCTCGGTCAATGACAACCCTCCCCAAACAGCTGTCACTTGCGCAAAGCTGACCGGTCATCCGGCACCGAAATCCGGACCGTATCGATCTCTAGCCAGGGATGCTGATGACCCTCGAATCCCCCAGCTCCACCGGGGCCATACCCGGCGCCCGCCGCGCGGCGCGCGTCGCGGCGGCCGCGGGCCTGGTGGCCGCGCTCTGCGCCACCGGCGCCGTACCCGTCTTCGCGGCGACCGGCGACACCAACCCGTCGGCCCCGGCGCCGGCCAAGTCGGCCGACCAGAAGCTCGGTTCGGCGGACGCCGAACTGCTCCAGGAGGCCAAGGCCAAGGGTGACGCGACCGTCACCGTCATGGTCGCGACCGCGCCGGGCCAGACCAAGCAGGTCTCCGACCAGCTGCACGCCGTCCAGGGCGCTTCGGTGGGCCAGACGTACGACAAGCTCGGCTACGTCCGCGCCACCCTGCCGACCGACAAGGCGGAGGCGGCGCTGAAGGCGGCCGCCAAGCTGGAGTCGGTGCACGGCATGGACCTCAAGCAGGAGATCCAGCTGCCGGACCCGCGCCCGGACTCGGGCAAGGACGGTTCGGGTCAGAAGACCGCTTCCGAGACCTACCCCGGTCCGGACAAGAACACCCCGGCGAAGAACCCGTACAACCCGTCCTTCGAGACCGGTGCGGTGGACTTCGTCGCGAAGAACCCGCAGGCCGACGGCCGCGGCGTCACCATCGGCATCCTGGACTCCGGCGTCGACATCGCCCACCCGGCGCTGCAGAAGACCACCACCGGCGAGCGCAAGATCGTCGACTGGGTCACCGCGACCGACCCGATCCTGGACAACGACGCCACCTGGCGCCCCCAGGTCACCCCGGTCACCTCCGCCGGCGGCACCTTCACCGCGGGCGGCCAGAGCTGGAAGGCCCCCGAGGGCACCTTCCAGTGGAGCCGCTTCAGCGAGTCGATCACCGCCAACGGTGACATGAAGGGCGACGTCAACCGGGACGGCGACACCACCGACAAGTTCGGCATGCTGTACGACCCGGTGGCCGGCACCGTCCGCGTGGACACCGACCAGGACGGCGACTTCACCAACAACGAGCCGATGAAGCCGTACAAGGACGGCTACCAGATCGGCTACTTCGGCACGGACAACCCGGCGACCGACGTCGCCGAGCGGATCCCCTTCGTGATCCAGATCCGCAAGGACGTCCCGATGGACCCGTTCGGCGGGGACTGGGTCGGCAAGAAGGCCGACTTCGTCAACATCGGCATCATCGAGTCCGAGCACGGCACGCACGTCGCCGGCATCACCGCCGCGAACAGCCTCTTCGGCGGCAAGATGAACGGCGAGGCGCCCGGCGCGAAGATCGTCTCCTCGCGCGCCTGCTCCTGGTCCGGCGGCTGCACCAACATCGCGCTGACCGAGGGCATGATCGACCTCGTCGTCAACCGCGGCGTCGACATCGTCAACATGTCGATCGGTGGTCTCCCGGCGCTGAACGACGGCAACAACGCCCGTTCCGAGCTGTACAAGAACCTCATCGACACCTACGGCGTCCAGCTCGTCATCTCGGCGGGCAACGAGGGCCCCGGCGTCAACACCATCGGCGACCCCGGCCTCGCCGACAAGGTCATCTCGGTCGGCGCCGCGGTCTCCAAGGAGACCTGGGCCGCCAACTACGGCTCCGGCGTGACCAAGAAGTACAACATGTTCCCCTTCTCCTCGCGCGGTCCGCGTGAGGACGGCGGGTTCACGCCGACCATCACCGCCCCCGGCGCGGCCATCAACACCACCCAGACCTGGCTGCCCGGCAGCCCGGTCAAGGAGGCGGGCTACTCCCTGCCGGCCGGCTACTCGATGCTCCAGGGCACCTCGATGTCCTCGCCGCAGGCGGCGGGCGCCAGCGCCCTGCTGATCTCGGCCGCCAAGCAGGCGAAGATCGCCCTGCCCCCGGCCAACCTGCGCGTGGCGCTGACCAGCACCGCCAAGAAGATCGACGACGTCCCGGCGCACGCCCAGGGCTCGGGCCTGATCGACATCAACAAGGCGTGGGAGTCCATCCAGCGCGGCGCCAAGGCCAACGAGTTCACGGTCAAGGCCCCCGTCGACACCGCGCTCGACCAGTTCCTGAAGACCCCGGGCTTCGGCACCGGCCTCTACGACCGCGAGGGCGGCCTGAAGGTCGGCCAGAAGAAGGTCTACGACGTCGTCGTCACCCGCACCACCGGCCCGAAGTACGGCACCCGCCACAACCTGAGCTGGCGCAACAACGACGGCACCTTCAAGGTCGTCGGCGGTGGCGGCTACGACTACGTCACGCTGCCGCTGAACAAGCCCGTCACCATCAAGGTCGAGGCCAACGTCAAGTCGGCCGGCGTCCACAGCGGCATCCTGCAGCTCGACGACCCGACCACCGAGGGCATCGACAAGCAGATCCTGGCCACGGTCGTCGCCTCCACCCCGCTGGCGCAGCCGTCGTTCGCGCTCTCGGACACCTCCTCCGTGCAGCGCAACAGCCACAAGTCGTACTTCGTGACGGTCCCGCAGGGCGCCAAGACCCTCGAGGTCGCGCTCGGCGGTCTCGCCGCGGACAGCCAGACGCGCTTCATCTCGATCCACCCGTACGGCACGGGCGTCGAGGACAGCGCCACCACCCAGTGCTACCCGAACTACAACAACCCGGCCAACAAGTGCCGCCCCGACCTGCGCTCCTACGACAACCCGCAGCCGGGTGTCTGGGAGATCGAGGTCGAGTCGCGCCGTACGTCGCCGCTGCTGGACAACCCGTTCAAGCTGGACGTCTCCGTCCTCGGCGCCGGCTTCGACCCGGCGGTCAAGGTCCTCCCCGAGGTCAAGCAGGGCGCCCCGGCCCCGGTCCAGTGGACCGTGAACAACACCGGCGCGGCTATCTCCGGCGGCAAGCTCCAGGGCGGCCCGCTCGGCTCCGCGAAGGTCGACAAGCCGACCATCGCCGCCGGCGAGACCAAGACCACCGAGGTCACCGTCGGTGAGGGCGTCTCCCGTCTGGACGTGGCGATCAACCACACCTCCGACGCCGCCGCCGACCTCGACCTCGAGGTCTACAAGGACGGCGTGAAGGTCGCCTCCTCCGCGGACGGCGACTCCGACGAGTCCGTGAGCCTCGACAAGCCGGCCGCCGGCACCTACACCGTCAAGGTGATCGGTTACGCGGTCCCGTCCGGCTCCACCACGTACGACTACCGCGACGTCTACTTCTCGTCCGCCCTGGGCACCGTCCAGGTCGACGAGGCCGCCGCGGTCAACCTCGCCACCGGCGCCTCCGCGCAGGTCTCGGCGAACGTCCTGGTCAGCAGCGCGGCCCCCGAGGGCCGTCAGTTCTTCGGCCAGGTCCAGCTGCTCAACGGCCGCGGCACCGCCGCCGGCACCGGCAGCGTGCAGATCGACAAGGTCACCCCGTAAGGGTCTGACCCGGCAACACCGAGGGGGCGGTGCTCGTACGAGCACCGCCCCCTCGGGCGTTCCCCCCTCGGGCCCGGCCGCTACTTGCCGAGCGAGCCCAGCGACTCGGCGTAGGTGCCCACCGCGTACGCGATCACGTCGAGGTTGGTGTCGAACGCCTTGAGGTCCAGGTTCTTCAGGGTGTCCCCCGCCCCGTGGTAGTTCGGGTCGTACGGGGCGCCGGCGGTGCCGCCGTAGCGCTTGGCCTGCTCGGGGGTCTTGATGCCCTCGGCGCCGGTGAAGGTGCCGCCCGCCGGGATGCCGTTCTCGATGAACGGGCCGTAGTCGGAGCGGCCGTCGAAGTCACTGCCCTCGTGCGGCTTGCCCTTCCGGTCCAGGAAGCCGTTGATCAGCGACTCGATCTGCGCCGAGCCGGCCGGGCCGGCGCCCGCGCCCGTCTTGTCGGAGTCGTCGCCGTCGTAGACGAACTGGACCGGGTTCGGCGAGGCGATCATGTCGAAGTTCAGGTAGAGGGCGATGTCCTTCTTCTGCTTCTCGGACAGCTGCGCCACGTAGTGCTCCGAGCCCAGCAGGCCCAGTTCCTCCGCCGACCACCAGGCGAAGCGCACCTTGTTGGCGGGGCCCTTGCCCTTCTTGTTGGCGCCCTCGTCGGCGAGCTTGAGGGCGACCTCCAGGAGACCGGCCGAGCCGGAGCCGTTGTCGTTGATGCCGGGGCCCTCGGGGACCGAGTCCAGGTGCGAGCCGACCGTCACGACCTGGTCGGCGCGGCCGCCCTTCGTCTCGGCGATCACGTTGCGGGTGGTCTTCTTCACGTGCTCCTGGTCCAGGTCCAGGCGCACCTTCACCTCGCCCTTCGCGGCGGCCGCGGCCAGCGCCTCGCCGTCGGCCAGGGTGATGCCCGCGCTGGGGATGATCCCGTCGGAGGGGGAGGAGAACCCGCCGCGGACCGGGGTGGTGCCGCTGTGGTTGTAGACGATCACGCCGAGCGCGCCGGCCGCCGCGGCGGCCCGCTGCTTCTCCACGAAGGTGCAGGCACCCCGCTTGACCAGGGCGATCTTCCCCGTGAAGGCGCCGGCCGGGTAGTCGTCGGCGGTGCAGCCCGGGGTCTCGTCGACCCGCGCCAGGGCCAGCGGGGCGGTCAGCCCGCCGGCCGGGGTGGACTTGGTGAAGGTGAAGGCGGCGGTGGCCAGCTCGCGCGGCTGATCGCCGAGGACGGTGGTCTTCTCCGTCTTCGTGTGCGCCTCGTAGATGTCGAAGTCCTGGTACGAGACGTCGTAGCCGGCCTTCTTCAGGGTGTCGTGGACGTAGGCGGCGGAGGCGGCGTGGCCGGGCGAGCCCGCGGCCCGGTTGCCGCCGTTGGCGTCGGCGATCTGCTGGAACTTCGCCAGGTGGCGGTAGGCCCCGCGCGCGGTGACCTCCTCGACCAGCTCCTTCGCGAGCCGCCCCTCGCGGGGGTGGGCGGCCGCCGGGGTGGCGGTCAGCAGGACGGGCGCGGCGACGGCCGCGGCCGCGAGGGCGGCGAGGGCCGGTATGGACCGGCGGCGGTGGCGGATGGTCCGCATGGTGGTGTTCCCCCCGGGGTTTCCGGTGTTTCGGTCTCTGGTGCGCCGCGTCCGGATAACGATCACGGCTGAACGGAAGCTAACCGGCTCCGACCAGGCAAAACGGACTTTCGGGCGAGGTGAAACACGGCCGTCACGGACTCGTCACCGGGGTTCACGGGCCGGACACTGTCCGCACCTCGGACAATGGATTGGACAAGCCTCGTGGGGTCGAACGCATGATGGCCTCACGCGCCCGCGTCGTACGTACCAGAAGGAGTCACCGTGAGGGTCGGAATCGTCGGAGCCACCGGACAGGTCGGCGGAGTCATGCGCAGCATCCTCGCCGAGCGGAAGTTCCCGGTCGACGAGCTGCGGCTCTTCGCCTCGGCCCGTTCCGCCGGCTCGACCCTGGAGTGGCAGGGCCAGGAGATCACCATCGAGGACGCCGCCACGGCCGACTACTCCGGCCTCGACATCGTGCTCTTCTCCGCGGGCGGCGCGACCTCCAAGGCCCTCGCCGAGAAGGTCGCCTCCCAGGGCGCCGTCGTGATCGACAACTCCTCCGCCTGGCGCGGTCACCCCGAGGTCCCCCTCGTGGTCTCCGAGGTCAACCCGCACGCGATCAAGAACCGCCCCAAGGGCATCATCGCGAACCCGAACTGCACCACCATGGCCGCGATGCCCGTGCTGCGCCCCCTCCACGACGAGGCCGGCCTGACCGCGCTGATCGCCACCACCTACCAGGCCGTCTCCGGCTCTGGCCTGGCCGGCGTGGCCGAGCTCAAGGGCCAGGCCTGCGCGGTCTCCGAGGCCGCTGACCAGCTGACCTTCGACGGCGACGCGGTGGAGTTCCCCGAGCCGGCCGTCTACAAGCGCCCCATCGCGTACAACGTGGTCCCGCTCGCGGGCAACCTGGTCGACGACGGCTCCTTCGAGACCGACGAGGAGCAGAAGCTCCGCAACGAGTCCCGCAAGATCCTGGAGATCCCCGGCCTCAAGGTCTCCGGCACCTGCGTGCGCGTCCCCGTCTTCTCGGGCCACTCCCTCCAGGTGAACGCCCGCTTCGAGCGCCCGATCAGCGTGGAGCGCGCGTACGAGCTGCTGAAGGACGCCCCGGGCGTCGAGCTGTCCGAGATCCCGACCCCCCTCCAGGCCGCCGGCAAGGACGCCTCGTACGTGGGCCGCATCCGGGTGGACGAGACGGTCGACAACGGCCTCGCGCTGTTCCTCTCCAACGACAACCTCCGCAAGGGTGCGGCGCTGAACGCGGTGCAGATCGCGGAGCTCGTGGCCGATGAGCTGCGCGGCTGACGCCCGCGTGCGCGAACGCCGACGCTGATGCGGAAGGGGCGGTGCCGGTGACGGCACCGCCCCCTTTGCATTCGGGTAGGGCACGTCGTGTTCGCCTCTGGATTACTCCTGCCCCGTGGCGGGCCCTGCATGGAAGGATGGCCGGGCAACGTCACCATCAAAGGAGATGAACGCGTGCCTGGCACGAATCTCACCCGTGAAGAGGCTCAGCAGCGGGCGAAGCTGCTCACCGTCGACTCGTACGAGATCGAGCTCGATCTCAGCGGCGCGCAGGAGGGCGGCACCTTCCGGTCCGCGACCACCGTGCGCTTCCAGTCGGCCGAGGCGGGGGCCGGGACCTTCATCGACCTGGTCGCGCCGACCGTGCACGAGGTCGTGCTGAACGGCAAGGCCCTGGACGTGGCCGCCGTCTTCCACGACTCGCGCATCGCCCTGGACCACCTGGCGGGCGGGGCCAACGAGCTCCGCGTCGTCGCGGACTGCGCCTACACCAACACCGGCGAGGGCCTGCACCGCTTCGTCGACCCGGTCGACCAGCAGGCGTACCTGTACACCCAGTTCGAGGTGCCGGACGCGCGGCGGGTCTTCGCCAGCTTCGAGCAGCCCGACCTGAAGGCGACGTTCCAGTTCACGGTGACGGCTCCCGAGGGCTGGACCGTGATCTCGAACTCCCCGACGCCCGAGCCCAAGGACCGGGTGTGGGCCTTCGAGCCGACCCCGCGGATCTCCTCGTACATCACCGCGCTGATCGTGGGCCCGTACCACGCGGTGCACAGCACGTACGAGGGCAAGGACGGCCAGGTCGTCCCGCTCGGCATCTACTGCCGGCCGTCGCTTGCCGAGTTCCTCGACGCCGACGCGATCTTCGACGTCACGCGGCAGGGCTTCGACTGGTTCCAGGAGAAGTTCGCCTACGACTACCCCTTCGCGAAGTACGACCAGCTCTTCGTGCCGGAGTTCAACGCGGGCGCGATGGAGAACGCGGGTGCGGTCACCATCCGCGACCAGTACGTCTTCCGCTCGAAGGTGACGGACGCGTCGTACGAGGTGCGCGCCGAGACCATCCTGCACGAGCTCGCGCACATGTGGTTCGGCGACCTGGTCACCATGGAGTGGTGGAACGACCTGTGGCTGAACGAGTCGTTCGCCACGTACACCTCGATTGCCTGCCAGGCCTACGCCGAGGGCTCGAAGTGGCCGCACGCGTGGACCACGTTCGCGAACTCGATGAAGACCTGGGCGTACCGGCAGGACCAGCTGCCGTCCACGCACCCGATCATGGCCGACATCCGTGACCTGGACGACGTCCTGGTCAACTTCGACGGCATCACGTACGCCAAGGGCGCCTCGGTGCTCAAGCAGCTCGTCGCGTACGTGGGCATGGACGCCTTCTTCAAGGGCGTGCAGGCGTACTTCAAGGCGCACGCCTTCGGGAACACGCGTCTGTCGGACCTGCTGGGCGCCCTGGAGGAGACCTCCGGCCGCGACCTGACCGCCTGGTCGAAGGCGTGGCTGGAGACGGCCGGCATCAACGTGCTGCGGCCGGAGATCGAGACGGACGGGGAGGGTGTCGTCACCTCGTTCGGCGTGCGGCAGGAGGCCCCGGCGCTCCCGGCGGGCGCCAAGGGCGAGCCGGTGCTGCGGCCGCACCGGATCGCGGTGGGCCTGTACGACCTGGAGGGCGGCAAGCTCGTCCGTACGGACCGGATCGAGCTGGACATCGACGGCGAGCTGACGGCGGTGCCGGAGCTGGTGGGGCGTGCCCGGCCGGCCGTGGTCCTGCTCAACGACGACGACCTGTCGTACGCGAAGGTCCGCCTGGACGAGGTCTCGCTGGCCAACGTCACCGCGCACCTGGGCGACTTCACCGAGTCGCTGCCGCGGGCGCTGTGCTGGGCGTCGGCGTGGGACATGACGCGTGACGGCGAGCTGGCCACGCGCGACTACCTGGCGCTGGTGCTGTCCGGCATCGGCAAGGAGTCGGACATCGGCGTGGTGCAGTCGCTGCACCGCCAGGTGAAGCTGGCCATCGACCTGTACGCCGACCCGGCGTGGCGGGAGCAGGGCCTGGCGGCCTGGACGGAGGCCACGCTGGAGCACCTGCGCGGCGCCGAGCCGGGCAGCGACCACCAGCTGGCGTGGGCCCGTGCCTTCGCGGCGACGGCGCGGACCGGGGAGCAGCTCGACCTGCTGGGTGCGCTGCTGTCCGGCGCGGAGACGGTCGAGGGCCTGGTCGTGGACGCCGAGCTGCGGTGGGCGTTCCTGGAGCGGCTGGCCGCGACGGGGCGTGCCGACGAGGCGGAGATCGCGGCGGAGCTGGAGCGGGACGCGACGGCGGCGGGCGAGCGCCACGCGGAGACGGCGCGCGCCGCGCGCCCGACGGCGGAGGCCAAGGCCGCCGCCTGGGCCGCCGTGGTGGAGTCCGCCGACCTGCCGAACGCGGTGCAGGAGGCCGTGATCGGCGGCTTCGTCCAGTCCGACCAGCGGGAGCTGCTCGCACCGTACGCGGGGAAGTACTTCGCGGTGGTCAAGGGCATCTGGGAGAGCCGCAGCCACGAGATCGCGCAGCAGATCGCGGTGGGCCTGTACCCGTCCCTCCAGGTGAGCCAGGAGACCCTGGACGCGACCGACGCCTGGCTGGCCTCGGCCGAGCCGAACGCCGCCCTGCGGCGCCTGGTGTCGGAGTCCCGCTCGGGCATCGAGCGCGCCCTGAAGGCCCAGGCCGCAGACGCGGCGGCGAGCCGGAGCTGACGGGAGGCGGGCCCGCCCCCTGGGGGGGGGG
>NZ_JZWV01000940.1 GCF_000966975.1 Streptomyces katrae
CGGGGGCTCCGCCCCCGGCGGCCCCGCCCACCACGACACGCCCGGCGCCCCCACCCCCGTCCCCGGCGGGCCGGGCGGCGGCGGGTACGGGTACGGCGGCCCCGGCGGTGGTGACCCGGCGCCGGCCGACGACGCCCCCGGCGGCGTCGGGCGGGATCGGGGCGTGGGCGCGGAAGTGGGTGCGGGGGGAGGAGGACGTGGTGGTCGAGGCCGTCGGGCCGGCGGAGCCCGCGGCCGCCGTGCCCGACGCCGACGACCCCGCCGCCCTGCTGCTCGCCGCCCTCGGGCCCACCGGGCGGCTGTGGTCGCGCGGGCCCGGGCACCCCGGGTTCCTGGAGGTGGGGCTCGGCGCCGGGAGCCGGGTCGCCCTGCGCGAGAGCGGCGCGCTCGGGGTGGCCGGGCCGCGGGCCCGGCTCATGGGGGTCGCCCGGTCCGTCGTGGCGCAGCTCGCGGCACTGCACGCGCCCGCGCAGCTGGAGATCGTGCTGCTGGCCGCCGACCGCGTCCGGACCCTGCAGGAGCGCCGCCGCGACTGGGCCTGGCTCGGCTGGCTGCCCCACGTACGCCCCGCGCACGGCCAGGACTGCCGGCTGCTCCTCGCGTACGACCGGGACCAGGCGGCCGCCCGCGCCGCCGAGCTGACCCG
>NZ_JZWV01000941.1 GCF_000966975.1 Streptomyces katrae
GGCCGCCGTGCGCCGGGCGGCGGACGCGTACGAGGGTCCCCGCACCCTCGTCGTCGTGGACGGCGACCCCGGCACGGCCGCCCTGCGCGAGCTCACCGGCCGACTGGCCTCGCACGGCCCGGCCGCCGGCCTCCACGTCCTCGCGCTGGCCGAGGCGCCGGCCGCCACCCCCGCCTCCCCGGTGGGGCAGACGTACGAGACCGCCTGCGCGAGCGGTCCCGCCTTCCGGGACTGCGCCGCCGTGGCCCTGCTCAGCGGGGACGTCGCCACCGCCGTACGGACCTTCGCGGTCAGCGGCGGCCGGCCCGTCCNCCGCCAGCCTCCCCGCCGCCGCGCGGCTCCTCGACGAGCTCGGGCTGGCCCGTGCCACCCCGGCCTCCCTGATGGCCCGCTGGGCGGCCGCCACCGACCAGGGCCGGGCCGTCGGCGGCCTGGCCGACGTGGTCCTCGGCGCGGGACGGCGCGGGCCGGTCGGCGCCGAACTGGTCCACGAGGGCCCGCACCTGCTCATCGAGGGCCCCGCCGGCAGCGGGCGCACGGAGCTCCTGCGCTCCCTCGCCGCCTCCCTGGCGGCCGGGTCCCGCCCCGACCACCTGGGCCTGCTCCTCCTCGACGGCGCCGGCGGGGAGCGCGGCGAGGGCCTGCTGCCCTGTACGGAACTCCCGCACGTGTCGGCCCACCTCGTGGCCTCGGACCCGCTGCGGATGCGGGAGTTCGCGCAGGCCCTGGCCACCGAGCTGGGGCGCCGCCACGAGCTGCTGGACGGGGTGCCGTTCACGGAGTGGCACGGCCGGCGCAGCCTGTCCGACCGGATGGTCTCGCCCCGCGACCCCGGGCCGGGCGAACACCGCGGCGACCTCGACCCCCAGCGCACCGGCACCCTGCGGCTGCGGGCCTCCGCGCCGCGCACCGACCCGGCCGCCGGCCCGAGCCCGCTGCCGCGGCTGGTGCTGCTGGTGGACGACTTCGACGCGCTGGTGGCCCCGGCCCTGGGCAGCCCGGGGCGGCCCGCGGCGGGTTCACTCGTACGGATCCTGGAGGGCGTGGCCCGTGAGGGCGCCCGCCTCGGGGTGCACCTGATCGCCGCGACCGCCCGCCCGGACCGCACCGCGGAGACCGAGCCCGCCCGGCAGGCGACGCTGCGGGTGGAGCTGGACGCCCCGGACCGGCCGGGCCCGGGCCGCGGCCGGCTGCTGTACGCCGACGGGCGGGCCGTCCCGTTCCAGGCGGGCCGGGTCACCGGCCGGATCCCGCGGACGGCGACCCTGAGGCCCACCGTGGTTCCGGTGGAGTGGGAGCGGATGGGTGACCCGCCGGCCCGTCGCCCGGTGCGCGAGCTGGGCAACGGGCCGACCGACCTCGCCCTCCTGGCCAGCGCCCTCGACCGGGCCTCGCACCTGGTCTCGGCCATACCGGTGCTGTTCCCCGCGGCCCCCTGACGCGCCGCCGCTCCCCGTGACGCGGTATTGCGGGGGTGCGCGGCGGGGCGTAGACCTGGTGGCACGGAGCACTTCACGGCCACACGGCATCGGGGGCGGCACCATGCGCGGACTACACGCGGAGCACGGATCGAGCCATACGGCGAGCGATACGGCGAGTCACACGACGGCCCATCAGACGGGCCATCCGACGGGCCGCACGAGAAGCCGGCGCAGAGCGCTGACCAGAACGCGGGCCTGGGCGGCCCTGGCCGCCGCCGGGGCGCTCGCGCTCAGCGCCTGCGGCAGCGGCGGCGGGGACGGGGGCGGCGGCAGCGCCGGCAGCACCCCGTCCGCCGGGCAGGAGCAGGCGCACACGGTCGAGTTACCGAAGCTCCCCGGCGAGAAGCTGGAGGTCTCGGCGGTCTGGACGGGTCCCGAGCAGGCCAACTTCGCCAAGGTGCTCAAGGAGTTCGAGAAGCGGACGGGCGCGAGCGTCGCCTTCGTCCCGGCGCAGGACCCCATCGTCACCTTCCTCGGCACCAAGATCGCGGGTGGTCAGCCGCCGGACGTGGCGCTGCTCCCGCAGGTCGGCGCGCTGGCCGCGGCGGTGCAGAACAAGTGGGCGCAGCCGGTGGGCCCGGAGGCCAAGGCGCAGCTGGAGGCGAACTACTCTCCCGGCTGGCGGCAGCTGGGGGCGGTGGACGGCACCCAGTACGGCGTGTACTACAAGGCGGCCAACAAGTCGCTGGTCTGGTACAACGCGAAGGCCTTCGAGGCGGCGGGCGTGAAGCCGCCGAAGACGTGGAAGGAGCTGCTCGCCGCGGCGGACACCCTGTCGGCGTCCGGCACCCCGGCGGTCTCGGTGGCGGGTGCGGACGGCTGGACGCTGACGGACTGGTTCGAGAACGTCTACCTGTCGCAGGCGGGTCCGGAGAAGTACGACCAGCTGGCGAAGCACCGGATCAAGTGGACGGACGACAGCGTCAAGCAGGCGCTGACCACCCTCGGTGAACTGTTCGGCCGCAAGGACTTCCTGGCGGGCGGGACCAGCGGGGCCCTGGCGACGGAGTTCCCGAAGTCGGTGACGCAGACCTTCACCGGGGGCGACCGGCCGGCGGCGGCGATGGTCTTCGAGGGCGACTTCGTGGCGGTGAACATCGCCCAGACGGAGGCGAAGGTCGGCAAGGACGCCCTGGTCTTCCCCTTCCCGGCGGTCGGCGCGAAGGCTCCGGTGGTGTCGGGCGGTGACGTGGCGGTGGCGCTGAAGCCGTCGAAGGGGGCGCAGGCCCTGCTGACGTTCCTGGCGTCGGCGGACGCGGCGCGGATCCAGGCCGGGGCGGGCGGTTTCGTCTCCCCGAACAAGGCGGTGGACTTCGCGGCCTACCCGAACGACATCCAGCGGGGCATCGCGAAGGCGCTGATCGCCGCGGGCGACGACTTCCGCTTCGACATGTCGGACCAGGCCCCGGCGGCGTTCGGCGGGACGCCGGGCGCGGGTGAGTGGAAGGCGCTGCAGGACTTCCTGGCGAACCCGTCCGACGTGGCGGGGACCCAGGCACGGCTGGAGGCGGACGCGGCCAAGGCGTACGGGAACTGAGGATGGGGTCCTCGACGCGGGCGGTCCGGGACACCCCGGGCCGCCGGGCCGCCGCGCGGCGGCGGCTGGTGGCGGCGGCGTTCCTGCTGCCGGCGCTGGTGCTGCTGGGGGCGCTGGTCGTGCAGCCCATCGGGTTCTCGCTGTACCGCAGCCTCTTCGACCGTTCCGGGGACACGTTCGTCGGCGCCGCCAACTACACGGCCGTGGTCCGGGATCCGGCGATCCGGACCGCCCTGCGCAACACGGCGGTGTGGGTGGTGGTGGCGCCGGCGGTGGCGACCGGCCTCGGCCTGGTCTTCGCGGTGCTGACGGAACGGGTCCGCTGGGGGACGGCGTTCAAGCTGCTGGTGTTCATGCCGATGGCGATCTCCATGCTGGCGGCGGGCATCATCTTCCGGCTGGTGTACGACCACGATCCGCACCGGGGCGTGGCCAACGCGGTGGTGGTGGGGGTGCACGACACCTTCGCCCCGGCCTCGGCGTTCCCGAAGGCCCGCCCGGGCCGGGACTCCCCGCTGGAGCCCGCCGGGGACGGTGCCTTCGTGACGCGCGAGCCGGTACGGGCCGGGGTGCCGGCGCTGCTGCCGCTGGTCGGGGTGGCGCCGGAGGCCCTGCCGAAGGGGGCCCGTACGGCGGCCGGCGCGCGGCCGGTGCCGGGGGAGGTGACGGGCACGGTCTGGCAGGACTTCACCCGGGGCGGGGGCGGCGCGGTGAACGCGGTCGACCCGACGGAGACGGGTCTGGCGGGGATGCGGATCGAGGCGGTGAAGGACGGCCGGACGGTGGCGACGGCCACGGCGCGCGCGGACGGCACGTTCACCCTGCCGGCCGCCGCGGACGGGGCCCGGCTGCGGCTGCCGGCGTCGAACTTCCGGGAGGCGTTCGCGGGGGTGGAGTGGCTGGGGCCGGTGCTGGTGACCCCGGCGGTGATCGGTGCGTACGTGTGGATGTGGGCGGGGTTCGCGATGGTGCTGATCGGGGCGGGGCTGGCGGCGGTGCCCCGGGAGCTGCTGGAGGCGGCCCGGGTGGACGGGGCGGGCGAGTGGCAGGTGTTCCGGCGGATCACCGTGCCGCTGCTGGCGCCGGTGCTGGTGGTGGTCCTGGTGACCCTGGTGATCAACGTGATGAAGATCTTCGACCTGGTCTTCGTGATCGCGCCGGGAGCGGTCCAGGACGACGCGAACGTGCTCGCGCTGCAGCTGTACCGGACCGCCTTCGGCACGGATGCCGACCAGGGGCTGGGCAGTGCCATCGCGGTGCTGCTGCTGGTGCTGGTGGTGCCGGTGATGCTGGTCAATATCCGCCGGATACGAAGGGGGGCCTCGCGGTGAACGCCGTACGGCGTCTGGCGGGCAGTGTGCTGCTGCGCGTCTTCCTGGTCCTGGCCGCGCTGTTCTGGCTGGTGCCCACCCTGGGCCTGCTGGTCTCCTCCTTCCTGTCCCCGGGTGACCTGAACCGGGGCGGCTGGTGGCAGGCGCTGACCGCGCCGTCGCGGCTGACCGCGTCCAACTACGCGCACCTGCTGGCCAACGACACCATCACCGGGTCCCTCGTGAGCACGGTCGCGATCGCCGTCCCGGCGACCGTGCTGGTCCTGACCCTGGGCGCGCTCGCCGGATACGCCTTCGCCTGGCTGGAGTTCCCCGGCCGGGACTGGCTGTTCCTGGTGGTGGTTGGGCTGCTGGTGGTGCCCGTGCAGGTGGCGCTGATCCCGGTCTCCGAACTCTTCGGTGCCATCGGCCTGTTCGAGACCACGGCCGGGGTGGTGCTGTTCCACACCGCGTTCGGGCTGCCCTTCGCGGTGTTCCTGCTGCGGAACTTCTTCGCCGAGATCCCGCGCGAGCTGCTGGAGGCGGCCCGACTGGACGGGGCGGGCGAACTGCGGCTGTTCTCCAGGGTGGTGCTGCCGCTGGGCGGCCCGGCGATCGCCTCGCTCGGCATCTTCCAGTTCCTGTGGGTGTGGAACGACATGCTGGTGGCGCTGGTCTTCGCCGATTCGGCGCACCCGCCGGTGACGGTGGCCCTCCAGCAGCAGGTACGGCAGTTCGGGAACAACATCGACGTGCTGGCGCCCGGCGCCTTCCTGTCGATGGTGGTCCCCCTCGTCGTCTTCTTCGCCTTCCAGCGGCAGTTCGTCACGGGGGTGATGGCCGGAGCGGTCAAATAGCCCCGAAACCCGGCGCGATCATGCCTTTGACATGCCGTGTTGACGCTGAGTAACCCGAATGCCGCAGGGTCCGTAACCCGATCGCCCCACACGCGTTGCAGGGGGATATGCCCGCGCCGACCCCTGGATGTCCCGTGCCCCGGTTCAGCGTCATCGTGCCCGCGTACAAGGTTCAGGCGTACCTCCAGGAGAGTCTGGATTCGGTCCTGTCGCAGTCGTACCCGGATCTGGAGCTGATCGCGGTCGACGACGCCTCCCCGGACGCCTGCGGTTCGATCATCGACGAGTACGCGGCCCGCGACCCCCGGGTCACCGCCGTCCACCTGGCGCACAACCTCGGCCTGGGACCGGCCCGCAACGCGGGCCTGTCCCGGGCCACCGGCGACTACCTGCTGTTCCTCGACGGCGACGACACCCTCGCCCCCGGCGCCCTGCAGGCCATCACCGACCGGCTCAAGGCCACCGGCTCCCCCGACGTCCTCGTCTACGACTACGCCCGCGCCTTCTGGACCGGCGAGCTGGTCCGCAACCGCCTCGCCCACCGCCTCCGCGAGGAGGGCCCGGCCAGCTTCCGGCTCGCCGACCGCCCGGCGCTGCTGGGGATGCTGATGGTGGTGTGGAACAAGGCGTACCGCCGCGAGTACGTGGAACGCGAGGGGCTGGAGTTCCCGCCCGGCCTCTACGAGGACACCCCCTGGACCTAT
Organism: Streptomyces katrae; assembly: GCF_000966975.1. Lineage (GTDB taxonomy): Bacteria > Actinomycetota > Actinomycetes > Streptomycetales > Streptomycetaceae > Streptomyces > Streptomyces katrae. Next base: position 5,890 of record NZ_JZWV01000941.1, read on the forward strand.
CCGGCGCTGCTGGCCGCGGAGTCGGTGGCCGTCCTCGACCGGGTGTGCGTGCACTACCGGCAGCGGCGCACCGGCTCGATCCTGACCACCACCAGCCGCCGTCACCTCGACGTCTTCGACCAGTACGACCGGGTCTTCGGCTGGCTCGCGGGCCGCCCCGAACTGGAGCGCTGGCGCCCGGCGGTGCACCGGCGGATGGCCGAGCACTTCTGCGCCCTGTACGCCGACCCCCGCCGCCTCCCGCGCGCCGGCCGGGCCGAGTTCTTCGCCCGGGCCTCCGCCCTGCTGCGCCGCCACCGCACCCCGGGCGGCTCCGGCGCCCTGCCGCTGTCGCTGAGCCGCACCGACCGGCTGCGGCACCTCCTGATGCGGCTCGGGGTGCGCCGTACCTACCGGCTGGCGTCGGCCGCCCGCGCGGCGGGACTGGCCGCGGGCCGGGCCGGTTCGGCCCTGGGGCGGGGGCTGCGCGAGAGCGCCCTGCGGCTGCACTACCGGATCCAGCGGCTGCTGCCCCTGCGGCCGGAGCTCGCGGTGTTCTCCGCGTACTGGCACGGCGGCTACGCCTGCAACCCGGCGGCCATCGAGGCGACGCTGCGCGAGCTGGCCCCGCACATGCGCACGGCGTGGATCTGCGACCCCCGGCACACCGCGACCCTGCCGCCCGAGACGACCCCGCTGAAGCCGGGCTCGGCCGCGTACTGGAGCGCGCTGGCCCGGGCCACGTACCTGACCAGTAACGTCAACTTCGACCGGGGCCTGGTCAAGCGGCCGGGCCAGGTCCTGCTGCAGACCCAGCACGGCACCCCCCTCAAGCGGGTCGGCCTCGACCTCCAGGACCGGCCGGCCGCCACCCCGACCACGGACTTCGAGGGCCTGCTGCGCGGCGCCGACCAGTGGGACTTCCTGCTCTCCGCGAACCGGCACTCCACCCTGGTCTGGGAGAAGGCCGTGCCCGCCTCCTACACCACCCTCGAGTACGGCTACCCGCGTAACGACCCCTTCCACCGGGCCACCCAGGCCGAGGTCCTCGCCCTGCGCGAACGCCTCGGCATCGCCCCGGGCACCACCGCGATCCTCTACGCCCCCACCCACCGCGACTACCGGCGCAGCCGGCCCGAGCACCTGGACTTCGAGCGGGTCCTGCGGGACCTGGGCCCGCGCTTCACGATCCTGAACCGCACCCACCTGACGTACGCGGGCACGGAAGGGACCCCGGACGCCCACCCCAGGCTGCTGGACGTCTCCGGCCACCCCTCGGTGGAAGAGCTCTGCCTGGCCTCGGACGCCCTGGTCACCGACTACTCGTCCCTGATGTTCGACTACGCCGCCCTGGACCGGCCGATCGTGATCCACGCGGACGACTGGGAGGCGTACGAGGCGGCCCGCGGCACCTACTTCGACCTGCGGGCCTGCCCGCCCGGGGCGATCGCCCGGACCGAGGACGAGCTGGTCGACATCTTCACCACCGGGCACTGGCAGGGCTCGCGTTCGGCCCAGCTGCGCGCGGCGTTCCGCTCGCGCTTCTGCTCGTACGACGACGGGTACGCGGCCGAACGCGTGGTGCGGCGGGTCTTCCTGGGGCAGCAGACTCCGCTGCCCGCCGTCGTCCCGCTGGAGGACCGCCACCCCGTGCCCCCGGCGCCGTCCGCCGTGGCGGCCCCGGCCCGCACGCCGCTGACGGCGGGCCTGTGGCCGTAGGGCCGGGGGCGGGGGGTCAGCGCAGGGTGAGGGGGGTCTCGGACAGGACGTGGGAGAGCTTCTCGGGGTTGCGGACGTAGTAGAGGCCGCTGACGCGGTCGCCGTCGATGCGCACCGCCATGATCCCGTCGAGCTCGCCGTCCAGGTAGGCGATCAGGGCCGGGCTGCCGTTGACCACGGTGGGGGCGAGGGTGAGCGGCAGCTTGGTCTTGCCGATGCCGCCGAGCAGGAACCGGGCCACCTTCTCGGCGCCGCCGATCGGGCGGAGCGCGGCCTGCTTGACGCCGCCGCCGTCGCCGATCAGGACCACGTCGGGGGCGAGCACGTCGAGGAGGGCCTGCGGGTCCCCGGTCTCGACGGCCCGCAGGAAGGACTCCACCGCCGCCGAGGCCGCGCTGCGGGGAACGCTCTGGCGGGGGCGGCGGGCGTCGACGTGCTTGCGGGCGCGGTGGGCGATCTGGCGGACGGCGGCGGGCGTCTTGTCGACGGCGGCGGCGATCTCCTCGTAGCCGAAGTCGAAGGCCTCGCGCAGGACGAAGACGGCGCGCTCGGTGGGTGAGAGGGTTTCGAGGACGAGCATCATCGCCATCGACACGCTCTCGGCCAGCTCGACGTCCTCGGCCACGTCGGGGGTGGTGAGCAGTGGCTCGGGCAGCCACTGGCCGACGTAGGCCTCCTTGCGGCGCTGGAGGCTGCGCAGCCGGTTGAGGGCCTGGCGGGTGGTGATCCGGACCAGGTAGGCGCGCTGCTCGCGGACGTGGGTGAGGTCGACGTCGACCCAGCGCATCCACGTCTCCTGACGTCTCCTGGAGGACGTCCTCGGCGTCGGCGGCCGAGCCGAGCATCTCGTAGGCGACGGTGAAGAGCAGGTTCCGGTGGGCGACGAACGCCTCGGTCGCCGGGTCGGTGGTGTCGGTGCTCATGTCGGGGTACCTCTCCTTCGCGGCCGGCCCGGGCCGGGTGCGGACTGCGGCCGGACGGCCACGGCAAGATCATCTTTCGGCGGCGGTCACGCCACCAGCG
>NZ_JZWV01000942.1 GCF_000966975.1 Streptomyces katrae
CTCCTACGGCACCCAGCTCGACGGCGTCTACGCCCACCTGTTCCCGAAGAACGTCGGCCGCACCGTGTTCGACGCCGTGGTGGACCCCACCTCGGACGAGCTCCAGGCGGATCTGGGCCAGGCCAAGGGGTTCCAGCAGGCGCTGGAGCACGCCATGGAGTACTGCCGCGACAAGTACGCCGCCAACTGCCCCACCGGCGGCAGCGCCGACGAGGGCAACCGCCGGATCGCCGATCTGCTGAAGAAGCTGGAGACGGAGCCCGCCCCCACCAAGAGCGCCCGCAAGCTCGGTTCCGACCTCGCGCTGACCGGCATCGCCGCCAGCCTGTACGACGAGAAGACCTGGGACTACCTCGTCCAGAGCCTGGGCGAGCTCCGCCAGCGGGGAACCGGCAACAACCTGCTCGCCATCGCGGACGCCTACAGCGGGCGCGGCGCCGACGGACACTACAACAACACCGACGCCGCCCACACCGCGATCAGCTGCGCCGACACCAGCCGCCGCTACACGGTGGCGGAGATGCGCGCGCAGGAGCCCGCCTTCCGCTCGGCCTCCCCGGTCTTCGGACCGTCCATGGCCAAGGGCCTGCTCGTCTGCACCGACTGGCCGGTGCGCGGTGCGTCCGACAAGCCGCAGGTGGCCGCCGAGGGCGCGGCCCCGATCCTCGTCGTCGGCAACACCGGCGACCCGGCCACCCCGGTCGAGGGCGCGAAGCGGATGGCCGACGCGCTCGGGCGGGGCGTGGGGGTCAACCTGACGGTCAAGGGCGAGGGGCACGGGGTCTACGGCAGCAACGCCTGCGCGACCAAGGCGGTGGACGCGTTTCTCGTCGACGGCACCGCGCCGGCGGACGGAACCGTCTGCTCCTGAATTCCGCTTTGCCCCCTGTTCAGGCCTTTGCCCCGGCGCCCGTACCGACCTGTGTTCGGGTGCCGGGATTCCGCCACCTACACTTGTGCCGCCCGGCCGCCGGTGCCGGCTTCAGGGGAGCGACGTCCTAAGTGAGCAGCACCAGCAGTGAAGCGCCGATCTACGACCGGCTCGTACGCGAGCGCGGAGATGTCCCGGGTCAGGTCCGCCGCGAGGCGGAGGAGATCCTCCACCACCTCGCCCAGGTGATGGCCGGCCGTCCCCCGTCGGGCGGACTCCAGGGGTGGCGGACCCACTGACCGGGCCGCGCCCGCTCCCCCGCCGGCCCGCGGGGGCCCGGCCGGTGGCGGTCCCCGCCATGGGCGGCGGGCGGAGTGTGGGGGTGGCACACATCGGCAGGCGGCGGCGGGGATCCCTACCGTTCGGAGCATGACGAGCGGATCTTCCAGCAACGAGTCCGGCGCCGCCGTGCCCGGCCGGGCGCGCACCGGCGGCCCGGCGGGGCCCGGACCGGCGGGCCGGGTGGCCCTGGTGACCGGTGGCGGCAGCGGCATCGGGCGCGCCTGCGCCCTGGCGCTGGCCGACGCCGGGGCCTTCGTGCATGTCGTGGACGTGGACGCGGAGGCCGCCGGGGCCGTCGCCGCGCGGATCG
>NZ_JZWV01000943.1 GCF_000966975.1 Streptomyces katrae
ACCTCGCGGACCCCGCCGCCTTCGACTCCCTCCCGGCCGCCGTGGACATCCTGGTCAACAGCGCGGGGCTGCAACACGTCGCCGCCATCGAGGAGTTCCCGCCGGAGCGGTTCGAACTGATCCAGCGGGTGATGGTGCACGCCCCGTTCCTGCTGCTGCGGCGGGTCCTGCCGCACATGTACGGGCGCGGGTGGGGGCGGGTGGTCAACATCTCCAGCGTGCACGGGCTGCGGGCCAGTGCCTTCAAGTCCGGTTACGTGGCGGCCAAGCACGCCCTGGAGGGGCTGAGCAAGGTCACGGCCCTGGAGGGCGCCCCGCACGGGGTGACGAGCAACTGCGTCAACCCCGGATACGTCCGCACCCCGCTGGTGGAACGGCAGATCGCCGCACAGGCCGAGGCGCACGGCATCCCCGCCGAGCGGGTCGTCGAGGAGGTCCTGCTGCGCGGCTCCGCCATCAAGCGGCTGATCGAGCCCGAGGAGGTGGCCGCCGTCGCCGTCTGGCTGTGCGGCCCGCACACCGGGCACGTCACCGGCGCCTCGCTGCCGATGGACGGCGGCTGGACCGCGGCCTGAACCTCAGCCGTCCGGGCCGGCGTCGAGGGCGTCCTCGCGGACCCGGCGCGCCAGGTCGGTCTTGGTGTACGCGGGCCGGCCGGCCCGCCGGTACTTCTCCTTGACCCGGTGGAGGCGCCGCGCAGGCCGAGCCCCACGGCGGCGGCCGAACTCGCCGATCCGCCCAGCAACAGCAGCCAGCCGCTCTGGTCGACGGCCGGGGCCCGCCGTCCGGGCTTTGCGGGCGGCGGGCCCGGGGGGATCCTGGGAACGGGGGACGAGGCGCGGAGGAGGCAGGCCATGACACACGCCGAGGAGTGGAGGGTGGACCTCTACCTCGTGGAGGAGGACGGGACGACCAGGGCCCGGGCCGTGCTGGACAACGGGAAGACCACGATCACCGGCAGCGGCCGGGCCCGGTGCAACCCGCAGGACGTGGACGTCCCGGCCATCGGCGAGGAGCTGGCGGCGGGCCGGGCGATGCGCGACCTCTCGGCCCGGCTGATGCGCGCCGCCGACCGGGACCTGGCCGCAGTGGGCGCCGTACCCGAACCGCCGCGCACCGGGTACGGCTGGCCGGACGACGCCCGCCCGGAGAAGTAGCCGGGCGGGCGGCGGGTCCCGTCAGCAGATGCGGGGCAGCTGCTCCCCCAGGGGCAGGTCCACCACTCGGGTGCCGCCGAGGCCGGTGCGCGCCACGACCAGGCCCGGGTGCGCCTCGACGGCCTCGCCGATGACCGCGGCGTGCCGGCCCAGCGGGTGGGCGCGCATGGCGTCGAGGACGGCTTCGGCGTGCTCGCGGGGGACGAAGGCGACCAGTTTGCCCTCGTTGGCGACGTAGAGCGGGTCGAGGCCGAGGATGGCACAGGCGTTCGCCACGGCGGCCGGGACCGGGACGCGTCCCTCGTGCAGGACGACGCCGGTGCCGGAGGCGGCCGCGATCTCGTTGAGGGCGGCCGCGAGCCCGCCCCGGGTGGGGTCGCGCAGGACGTGCAGGTCGGGGGTGACCGCGAGCATCGCCCGGACGAGACCGCCCAGGGCCGCGCAGTCGCTCTCGATGTCGACGCCGAACTCCAGCCCCTCCCGGACGCTCATGATCGCGACCCCGTGCAGGCCGATCTCACCGCTGACGATCACCACGTCGCCCGGTACGACGCGCTGCGGGCGCAGGTCGACGCCGTCCGGGATCAGTCCGATCCCGGCGGTGTTGACGTAGACGCCGTCCCCGTGGCCCACCTCGACCACCTTGGTGTCGCCGGTGGCCACCTCGACGCCGGCGGCCCGCGCGGCGGCGCCCATGTCCTCGGCGACCCGGGCCACCGTCGCCATCGGGACACCCTCTTCGAGGATGAACCCGCAGGACAGGTAGGCGGCCGTGGCCCCGCTCATGGCCAGGTCGTTGACGGTGCCGTTGACCGCCAGGTCGCCGATGCTCCCGCCCGGGAAGAACAGGGGCCGCACCACGTAGGAGTCGGTGGAGAAGGCCAGCCGGAGCCCGCCGAGCCGTAGGGCCGCGGAGTCCCCGAGCTGTGCGAGGGCCTCGCCGCCGAAAGCGGGCGCGAACAGGTGCTGGACCAGCTCCGCCGAGAGGGCTCCGCCGCCGCCGTGACCCATGACCACGCGGGGCCGGTCGCGCAGGGGGGCCGGGCAGGTCCAGCCCGTGATGTCGAGTGCGGTCTCAGGCAACGGGGCTCGCCTCCAGCGGGGCGGTCGGGGTGGTGGGC
>NZ_JZWV01000944.1 GCF_000966975.1 Streptomyces katrae
GATGTGTATAAGAGACAGGTGGTGGGCCGGTCCGGGGCCGGGGCGGGCCGGGGCGGGGCGGGCCGGAGCTCCAGGCGCCGGTACAGGTAGTACGCGGCGCAGGCGCCCTCGCTGGAGACCATGGTGGCGCCCAGCGGGTTGCGCGGGGTGCACAGGGTGCCGAAGGCCTCGCACTCGTGGGGCTTGATCAGCCCCTGGAGCACCTCGCCGCTGCGGCAGGCGGCCGGCTCGCGGGTGGTGATGCCGGTGACGGAGAAGCGGTGCTCGGCGTCGTACGCGCGGAACCGCTCGGACAGCCGCCAGCCGCTGTCCGGGATGGTCCCGATGCCGCGCCAGGCCCGGTCGGTGACCTCGAAGACGTCCTTCAGCATGGCGAGCGCGGCCGGGTTGCCCTCGGGGCGGACGGCGCGCGGGTAGGCGTTCTCGACGGTGTGCTCGCCGCGTTCCAGCTGCCGTACGGCCCGCCGTACGCCTTCGAGGATGTCCAGCGGTTCGAAGCCGGTCACGACGATCGGGACGCGGTGGCGGGCCGCCAGGCCGGGGTATTCGGCGGTGCCCATGACGCTGCACACGTGCCCGGCGGCGAGGAAGCCCTGCACCCGGCAGCTGGGCGAGTTCATGATCGCCTCGATGGCCGGGGGGACCCGGACGTGGGAGACGAGCAGGCTGAAGTTGGTGATGCCGAGCTTCCTGGCCTGGTACACCGTCATGGCGTTGGGCGGGGCGGTGGTCTCGAAGCCGATGCCGAAGAAGACCACCTCCCGGTCGGGGTTCTGCCGGGCCACCTTGAGGGCGTCGAGGGGCGAGTACACCACGCGTACGTCACCGCCCTCGCCGCGCACCTGGAAGAGGTCGCGGCCGGTCCCGGGGACGCGGAGCATGTCCCCGAAGGAGCAGAAGATCACCTCGGGGCGGGAGGCGATCTCCAGGGCCTTGTCGATGACCTCCAGCGGGGTGACGCACACCGGACAGCCCGGGCCGTGGATCAACTCGACCTCTTCGGGGAGGAGTTGGTCGATGCCGTGCCGGATGATGGTGTGGGTCTGGCCGCCGCAGACCTCCATCAGCGCCCAGGGGCGGGTCACGGTGGAGTGGATGTCGTCCAGGAGCCTGCGGGCGAGGGCGGGGTCCTGGAACTCCTCGATGTATTTCACTGCCGCACTTCCTTCTCGTCGCCGAGCCGGGCCGCCTGCTCCCAGGGGTCACCGAACTCCTCCTGGAGCATGCCGAGTTCGGCGAAGAGGTCGAGGGTCTTGCGGGCCGACTCCTCGTCGAGCCGCTGGAGGGCGAAACCCACGTGCACGATGGCGTACTCGCCCACCCGGAGGTCCGGGAGGTACTCCAGGCACACCTCCTTCTGTACGCCGCCGAAGTCGACGGTGGCCATGCGGGTGCCGTCCTTCTCCCCGATCTCAAGCACTCTGCCGGGTACCGCCAGGCACATGGGCCTCTCCTTGTGGTGGGTGTTCCGTGGCGGCGGCTGCCGCCACCATGAGCTGGCCGAGCGCCAGGCCGCCGTCGTTGGGCGGCACCAGGTGCTGGCGCAGGACGGTGAAGCCCCGGGCGCGCAGGGTCCGGGCGCACGCGGAGGAGAGGAGGGCGTTGCAGAAGACCCCGCCGGTCAGGGCGACGGTGTCCAGGCCGTGCCGGGCGCGGGCGAGCTCGCAGAGGTCGGCGACCAGGGCGGCGACCGCCGCGTGGAAGCGGGCGGCGACGAGCGTACGGGCCGTGCCCGCCCGGACGTCGGCCGCCGCGGCTGCGAGGACGGGCGCCGGGTCGGCGGTCACCGGGCCGGTCGTGCCGGGCGGGGGGAGGCGCAGGCCGAAGGCGTAGGCGCGGCGGTCGGGGGGCGCCTGGAGTGCCGCGGCCTCCAGTTCGACGGCGGCCTGGGCCTCGTAGCCGGCGTGCTGGCAGATCCCCGCCAGGGAGGAGACGGCGTCGAAGAGCCGGCCCATGCTGGAGGTGGGAACACAGTTCAGCCCGCGCTCCAGCTGGGTCTCCAGTACCCGGAGTTCGCCGGGCGGGCAGGCCGCGGTACAGGGCAGGTCCGGGGTCCGGGCGAGGCCGGCGGCGCGCAGGTGGGACAGGGCCATGCGGTAGGGGCGGCGCACGGCGGCGTCCCCGCCCGGGAGCGGGACGTAGGCGAGGTGGGCGAAGCGGGTGTAGCCGGCGTAGTCCGCGAGGAGGACCTCCCCGCCCCATACGGCCCCGTCGTCCCCATACCCGGTGCCGTCGAAGGCGACGCCGATCACCCGGCCGGCGCCGTCGTGGCCGTGTTCGGCCAGGGCCGAGGCGATGTGCGCGTGGTGGTGCTGGACGCGGGCCCAGCGGCCGGAGCGGTAGCCGGGGTGCCGGTCGGCGGCGAGCAGGGCGGGGGCGACTCCGGTGAGGGCCGACAGCTGGCGCTGGGCGTGGGCGAAGGCCTCCTGGGTGGCGAGGTCGTCCATGTCGCCGATGTGGGCGGACGGCCAGGCGCGGCGGCCCTCGCCGAGGCAGAGGGAGTTCTTGAGGCAGAGGGAGTTCTTGAGGTCGCCCCCGGCGGCGAGGGTGGCGGGGACGGGCAGGGGGAGGGTGAGCGGCAGGGGGGCGTAGCCGCGCGAGCGCCGCAGGAGCAGGAGCTCGCCGTCGCAGACGCGGACCACGGAGTCGTCGCAGGGGACGTGGATGGGGCGGTCGTGGGTGAGCCAGGCGTCGGCCAGGTGGGCGAGGCGTGCCAGGGCCTCGTCGTCGTCGGTGACGATGGGTTCTCCGGAGAGGTTGCCGCTGGTCATGACGAGCAGGCGCGGGCCCGGGGGGTCGCCGGGCAGGCCGAGCAGCAGGTGGTGCACGGGGGTGTAAGGGAGCATCACGCCGAGGTCGGGGCTGCCGGGGGCGACGGCGTCGGCCAGGCCCGGCGCGGTGGCGGCCCGGCGGCGGAGCAGCACGATGGGACGGACGGCCCCGGTGAGCAGGTCCCGTTCCTCGGGGCCGGGTTCGGCGAGGCGCTCGACGTCCGTGAGGTCGCGGGCCATCAGGGCGAAGGGCTTGTCCCCGCGTTCCTTGCGGCTCCGCAGCGCGGCCACCGCCGCGGCGTTGCCGGCGTCGCAGGCGAGGTGGTAGCCGCCGAGGCCCTTCACCGCGAGGACGGCTCCTTCGGCCAGCAGCCGGCGGGCCCGCGCGACGGGGTCGGCGGTGGTCTCCGCGCGGGGCGGGCGGCCGGTGAGGAGCCTCAGGCGGGGGCCGCAGGCCGGGCAGGCGACGGGCTGGGCGTGGAAGCGGCGGTCGGCCGGGTCGGCGTACTCGCGGGCGCAGTCGGGGCACATCGGGAAGCGGGCCATGGTGGTGTGGGCGCGGTCGTAGGGCAGCCCGGTGACGATGGTGAAGCGCGGTCCGCAGTGGGTGCAGGTGATGAAGGGGTGGCGGTGGCGGCGGTCGGCCGGGTCCGCGAGTTCGGCGAGGCAGTCGGCGCAGGTGGCGGTGTCCGGGGAGACCAGGGTGCGGGACGGGCCGCCGGTGCGGGAGGCGATGATGGTGAAGCCGGCGCCGCCGGTGGCCGGTACCGGGCGGTGGTCGACGGTGTCGACGACCGCCAGGGGCGGGGCGTCGGCGGCGAGGCGGTCGCAGAACGCCGCCACCGCCGTCGGGGGGCCCTCGATCTCGGCGACCACGCCGTCGGGGGTGTTGGTGACGTGGCCGGCCAGGCCGAGGGTGGTGGCGCGGGTGTAGACGTACGGGCGGAAGCCGACGCCCTGGACCACGCCGCGGACCGTGACGCGGCGGCGTTCCGCGGCCTCCATCAGTGGTGCCCGGCGGGGGCCGCGGGGGCCGGGTCCGCGGGCTCCCCGGGGCCGTCCCCCAGC
>NZ_JZWV01000945.1 GCF_000966975.1 Streptomyces katrae
CCCCGGGGCCGTCCCCCAGCCGCTCCGCCACCGCAACCGCCGCCACCGCCGCCGGGGGCTCCGCCGGGCCGTGGTGGTGCGTGTGGGGGTGGTCGTGGGTGGGGGTGTCGTCGTCGTGGGGGTGCGGGTGGTCGTGGGTGTGCGGGTGCCGGGACATCACCGGGTTGTGGGGGCGGGTGCCCCCGGCGATGGCGAGGGCGTGGTCCAGGAGGAGACCCGTGCCCTCCTGCGAGCGGGAGGAGGTGCGCAGGATCCGCACGCCGGGGTTGACGCGCTGGACGTTGGCGCGGAAGGCGGCCTCGTCGAACCCGACGGCCTCCGCGATGTCGGTCTTGGTGATGACCACCAGCTGGGCCGGCCCGAAGGCGGTCGGGTACTTCAGGGGCTTGTCCTCGCCCTCCGTCACCGAGGCCAGGACCACGCGGAGGGACTCGCCCAGGTCGTAGGAGGCCGGGCAGACCAGGTTGCCCACGTTCTCGATGAACAGGATCCGGGTGTCCCGCGGGAGCCAGCCGTCCAGGTAACGGCCCAGCATGTGGGCTTCGAGGTGGCAGAGCCCGTCGGTGAGGACCTGTTGGACGGGGACGCCCGAACGGGCCAGCCGGGTCGCGTCGTTCTCCGTCGCCAGGTCGGCCGTCAGGGCGGCCACGGGCACGCCCCGTTCCCGGGCGAGGGTCAGTTCCCGTTCCAGCAGGGCCGTCTTCCCGCTCCCGGGGCTGGACAGCAGGTTGACCACCGTCGTTCCTCGGGCGGTGAGTTCGGCGCGCAGCGCCTGCGCGGCGCCGTCGTTCTTGGCGAGCACCGCTCGTCGCAGGTCGGCCTCTCGGCACACGGTCAGGCCTCCTCGGGGATCGGTTCGAGGGCGTCGTCCCAGACCACGCGGCGGATCCGCAGTTCGCGCCCCGTGAGGAGCTCCACGGCGGTGGCCTTCCCGCAGCCGGGGCAGGACAGGTCGGGGGGCATGCCGACGGCCCACTCCCCGGTGCAGGACGCGCAGCGGGCGCGGGCCGCCACCCGGTGGGTGACGAGCTCGGCGCCTTCGAGGGGGGTCTCGGCGCGGGCCAGTTCGAAGGCGAAGGCCAGTGCGTCGGGGACGACCCCGGCCAGTTCCCCGATCTCCAGCTCCACCCGGCTCACGGAGCGTGCCGCTCCGGCCTGGGCCGCCTCCGCCACCTGGTCCACGACGGCCATGGCGATCGACATCTCGTGCATCGGACTCCGTCCTGCCGGGCCTCATTACAGCGGCAGGTCCGGGACGTCCGGGGCGGGCGCGCCGACGCGCCGCCCGCCCCGTACCCCGTTCGGACGCGGGGTGTCACATGCGGCGGATCCGCAGGTAGCGCTTGATGTCGGGGAAGGTCTGCGCGAGTACGACGGCCGCGGCCAGGGCCACGGCTCCGCAGAAGACTGCCTTCTTCATGGGGTTCTCCTCAGTTCGCACCGGTTGTCCGACTGCTGCCCGGCCTCCGCTTCCCCGGCCCGCAGGAGGTCCAGGAGCATCCGTACCGCTTGCGGCACCGCGGCGGCCACGGGGGCGCTCAGCCCGATGCCCTCGTCCACGCAGGCGGGTTCGCAGCCGACGACGTACGTGCGCCGGGGCGGGCTGGTGCCGGTGCCGGCGCACAGGGTGCTCAGCAGGCCGAGGACCGCGTCGGGGGTCATGTGGTGGCCGTCGAGCACGGGGCGGCCGCCGCCCGGCGGGGCGGAGCCGGGCGCCTCGATCAGGTACAGGGTGCCCGGGTCGCCGCCGCGTTCGGTGGCGTCGACCAGGACGAGGGTTTCGTAGCCGTCCAGGAGCTGGTAGGCGAGGTGCACCCCGCGCACGCCGAAGTCGGCCACCTCCACGTGGCCGGGCAGGGCGTGCGCGGACAGGGCCCGCACCGTCTCGACGCCGAAGCCGTCGTCGCCGAGGAAGACGTTGCCGATCCCGGCGATCAGGACCCTGCCGTTCACGGCTCCTCCAGGGGGGTCACCTCGTCGGGCTGGAAGTAGAGGAAGCGGCCCTGTTCGCGGCGGATGTCGGCGCCCGGGTCGCCCTCCACGGTCACGGCGAGGTGCACTCCCCCGTCGACGTCGTGCAGGACGGCCTCCACGCGTGCGGCCCGGCCCTGCAGGAAGAGGTCCTGGGCGTCGGTGCGCCGCAGGCCGGGGCGGAGCCGCACGCGGCTGCCGGGGCCCACGGCCGTCCCGTCGACCGTGACCCGGCCGGGCCCGGGCTCCTCGGCGCCGGCGCCGGCCGGGTCCCACCAGGGGGTGTCGGGGGTGAACAGGGCGTCCGGGGAGGGGGCTGCGGGCAGGCTCTCCCCGGTGGCCCCGCGCAGGGAGCGCACCGCTCCGTGGAGGCGTTCGAGCACCTCGGGCGGCAGGGAGTCGGCCAGGTCGACCACGGCGGCGGCGCGCGGGTCGGTACCGCGCGCCTCGCGCTTCTCCTCGTCGGTGAGGGCGGCGGTGCGCAGGGCGAGGATCTCGTCGATCTCGGTGGCGTCGTACATCGCCCCGGCGCTCTCGGGGGCGATGGCCGGGTGGTCCTCCAGGATGATCGGGGAGGAGAGGACCACGTCGGCGCGGCCGTCCTCGCCGGCCAGGACCGGCCAGGTGTGGAGGTTCGCGCAGGCGGCGACGGCGGGCCGGGCCCATTCGGGCGGGTCGGTCATGGACAGGAAGGAGCCCGGGGTGAGGCCCAGCAGGAGGTGGGCGGCGACCAGTGAGCGGGGCAGGGCCTCCTCCCGTGCGGCGGCGGGCTCGGCGGGGGTCCAGGGGCTGGTGTTCTCCACCACGGCGGTGAGCTTGAGGACGCGGTAGGGGCCGTCCAGTTCCTCGGCGCGCAGGCGTACGACGCCCTCGACCTCCTGGGTGCGCCGGACCAGGCGGCCGACGGTGCGGCCCCGGTCGTCGAGGACCGCTTCGGTGTCCTCGCGGGCGGGGCGGGTGAAGGGGAGGACGATCTCCTTCTGCGTCAGTTCGGGGACGGCGACGCGCAGTTCGACGCGTTCCTCGGTGCCCTCGTCCCAGGGGACGAGGACCCGGTCGGGCAGGTGGAGTGCGTCGGTGTCGGTGAAGGAGCCGTCGTCCAGGGCCCGTTGGACGGTGCGGCGCTGGGCGTGCAGGAAGCGCAGTTCGAGGGAGAGGGTCGCGGCGCCGCGCGGCTCCATCAGGACCTCGGTGCGCTGGAGGCTGTGTTCGCCCTGCGCGGGGGCCCAGGCGGGCGGGACGAGGACGCCGAACTGCCAGCGCATCCGGTTCTTGGCGGCGGAGGCCCGGTAGGGGTAGAGGACGTAGCCCTCGAAGAGGACGGCGTCCGCCACCTGGCGGGCCGCCTCGAAGCGGCGGCCGGAGCGGTGGGCGGTGGTGGTGGGGGCCGTCGTGGTCATGGGGCCGCCCTCTCGGTGACGCGGGGTGCGGGCGCCCCGGGCAGCGCGAGCGGGGGCGGGGCGGGTTCGGCGGCGTCCAGCAGGGCGCGCAGGGTGGTCTCCCAGGAGGCGAGGGCGTGGCGGGAGCGGTAGGCGAGCAGTTCGGCCATGGTGTCGCGGGGCAGCCGCAGCCATCCGCAGCCGGGGAAGTGCTGTTCGACCATCTCGTGCCAGACGGCGACGGGCATCCGGTAGGCGGCCTCGCGGTCCCAGGGGACGGGCTCGACGCGGAAGCCGCCGGCACCGGTGAAGGCGGTGCCGGAGAAGAGCAGCAGCAGCGGGACCTCGCCGTCCTGGAGGGCGTTGAAGTACCGGGTGGAGGCGATGTCCATGTCGTAGGTGCAGGGGACGACGAGGTCGGTCTCGGTCTCCCCGGTGAAGCCGGGCACCAGCAGGCCGACCTGGGCGAACTGCACGGGCCGCAGGGTGCTCCCCCAGCGGGAGCGGTCGCCGAACAGGTCGGCGAGGGCTTCGGCCTCGTCGGGGCCGTAGCCGCGGCGGGCCGGTTCGATGCGGATCTGGCAGCGCAGGGCGAGGGCGTGCACCCGGGTGGCGGGGGCCGCGGCGGTGATGCGCAGCCGCAGGACGAGGGTGGGCCCGGCGGCGTACGGGTCGGCCCGTACGCCGGTGCAGGCGAAGGTGAGGTCCGTCATGCGGGGCCGGCTTCCGCGAGGATCCTGGCGCGGGCCTCGACGCGGGCGAACAGGGCGTCGAGGGCGGCCCGGGCCTCGGCGCCGCCGTCGAAGCCGCGCCACGACAGCCGCATCCTGCCGACGAGTTCGTAGCAGAGGTCGATGGGGACCAGGTGGCAGGTGGTGTGGCCGGGGGTGTGGTGCAGCAGGAGGGCCTCCACGTCGGGTTCGAGGAGTCCGGCGAGCCGGCCGGCGCCGAGGACGGACTGCCAGGTGTCGGGGTCGAGTTCGCTCTCGGTGGCTCCGGCCGGGCTGGGGTAGAGGGCGACGAGACGGCCGAGGGCGGCGTTGCGGAAGAGGAAGGCCACGCCGACGGGGATGCGCAGCCGTTCCCAGGCGGCGTCGTCCAGTTCGTGGCCGGGGTCGGCGAGGTAGCGGTCGGGGACGGCCCGGTAGCGGCCGGTGCGGGCGCCGGGCCGGTCGAAGAGCAGGGCGCAGGCGGTGCAGGCGCACACCAGGGCCCGCTTCTCGGTCTCCACCAGGTGGCGGTGGCCGTCCGGGGGTACGGGCGTCCCGCAGAGTTCGCAGCTCTCGGGGCGGGGCGGGCGGGGGCCGGTGAAGCGGCGCAGTCCCCGGGGGCGGGGGCCGGTCACGGCACCCGGGCCGGGGTCTGCGGGCGGGTGCCGATCTGGAGCAGGGGCGGCGGGGGTGCGGCCGTCTCGATGTCCACGCCGGTCACCTCGGGGGCGAAGCAGGCCAGGGCGTCCTCGAGAGCCGCGCGGGTGGCGTCCGTACCGCCGGTCCCGCAGCCGCAGCCGGAGGCCGTGGCGGGGGCGGTGCGCAGCCGCAGGACTCCGGTGGCCTCGTCGAAGCCGAGGGGTTCGACGGGGGCGCCGGCGGCGCGCAGGGCCCGTTCGACGCGGGTGTGGACGTCCTCGGGGTGCAGGCCGTGCAGGGTGAGCAGGCTCGCCACCAGGTCGTCGTCCAGCAGCGGGGCCAGGGATCCGGCGCCGAGCCGTTCGGTGATCCGGGCGAGGCCGGCGCCGTAGAACTCCATGAGGACGCGGACGAGTTCCTCGGCGGCCGCGCAGGCGGCGCGGTCGCCCGAGGCGGCCAGCCGGTCGAGTACCTCCTCGACGCGTGCGCCCGCCTGCCGGGCGTCGGCGGCGGCGCTCATCCGCCGAGTCCGCTCAGGCCGGTGGGGACGTGCATGGTCTTCACGGTCTTCCCGCCGCCGACGTACATGTGGACCCCGCAGGGCAGACAGGGGTCGAAGCTGCGCACGGCCCGCATGATGTCGATGCCCTTGAAGTTCTCCGGGGGGTTCTCCTCGAAGATCGGGGTGTTCTGCACGGCGTCCTCGTAGGGGCCCGGGGTTCCGAAGGTGTCGCGGGTGCTGGCGTTCCACGGAGTGGGCGGGTAGGGGTGGTAGTTGGCGATCTTCCCGTCGCGGATGACCATGTGGTGGGAGAGGACACCGCGGACGGCCTCGGTGAAGCCGCAGCCGATGGACTGGTCGGGGACCTCGAACTTCTCCCAGGTCTGGGTGCGTCCGGCGCGGACCTCGGCCAGGCCCTGTTCGGCGCAGTGCAGGGCGATGCCGGCGGCGTACGCCTGGAAGTAGGTGCGGGCGCGGTTGCGTTCCAGGGCGTTGGACCACTTCGGGATCTTCCACTCGAAGGTGGTCTCCGGCTTGGTCATGGTGCGCGGCAGGGTGATCACCACGCTGTGGCCGGTGGCCTTGACGTAGCCGACGTCGACGAGGCCGGACAGGGCGGTGGACCACAGGCGGGCGATGGGGCCGCCGCCGGTGTCGAGCGGGAGGTGGTCCTTGCCGTCGAACCAGCGGGGGGACATGACCCAGCTGTACTTGTCGTCGAAGTTGCGCTTCTGCGGGGCGGGGATGGTGTGCTGGTTCCAGGGGTGGCGGGGGTCGACGGGGTTGCCGAGGGGGTCGTGGGTGACGAACTGCTCGCGGCCCTCCCAGTCGTCGTAGTACGAGCTGCCGAGCAGGATGCGGATGCCGAGGTTGATCTCGGTGAGGTCGTTGGTGACCAGTTTGCCGTCGACGACGACGCCCGGGGTGACGAACATCCTCCGTCCCCAGTCGGTCATGTTGGCGTAGGTGAAGTCGCAGTGCTCGGGGTCGTTGAGGGCGCCCCAGCAGCCCAGCAGGACGCGCCGGCGGCCGACCTCCTCGTAGCCGGGCAGGGCCTCGTAGAAGAAGTCGAACAGGTCGTCGTGGAGCGGGACGACGCGCTTCATGAACTCGCAGTACCGCATGAGGCGGCTCATGTAGTCGGTGAAGAGCTGGACGGAGGCGATGGTGCCGACGCCTCCGGGGTAGAGGGTGGAGGGGTGCACGTGGCGGCCCTCCATCAGGCAGAACATCTCGCGGGTGTAGCGGCTGACCTGGAGGGCCTCGCGGTAGAAATCGCCCTCGATGGGGTTGAGGGAGCGCATGATGTCGGCGATGGTGCGGTAGCCGTGGTCGCCGGCGTGCGGGGCCTCGGTGCGCTCGGCGAGTTCGAGGACGCCGGGGTTGGTCTCGCGGACCATCTTCTCGCAGTAGTCGACCCCGACCAGGTTCTCCTGGAAGATGTTGTGGTCGAACATGTACTCCGCCGACTCGCCGAGGTTGATGATCCACTCGGCGAGGTGGGGCGGCTTGACCCCGTAGGCCATGTTCTGCGCGTAGACGGAGCAGGTGGCGTGGTTGTCCCCGCAGATGCCGCAGATGCGGCTGGTGATGAAGTGCGCGTCACGGGGGTCCTTGCCGCGCATGAAGACGCTGTAGCCGCGGAAGACCGACGAGGTGCTGTAGCACTCGGCGACGCGCTTCTGCTTGAAGTCGATCTTCGTGTGGATGCCGAGGCTGCCCACGATCCGGGTGATCGGATCCCAGGCCATCTCGACCAGGCCGCTGCCGTCGCCGGCCGCGTTCGTCTTCGGTGCCATCGTCTGTGCCGTGACCCTTCGTTCGCTACGGAGTGGAGTGGGATCGGACCGGGGTGGGGGCCCGGTCACCAGGGCGGGCGGTAGCCGGTGGTGAGCTTGCGGCCGGCGTGCCGCCACTTGGGTTCCTGGTCGACGGTGTGCTGGGTGACGGCGCGGAGCCGGCGGATGACGGCCCCGTAGGCTCCGCTGGCCTTCGCGGACACCATGGAGCCGGGGGGCGCGTCCATGAACGGCATGAACTTGTCGGGGAAGCCCGGCATGGTGCAGGCGATGCAGATGCCGCCGACGTTGGGGCAGCCGCCGACACCGTTGATCCAGCCGCGCTTGGGGACGTTGCACTTGACGACGGGCCCCCAGCAGCCGAGCCGGACCAGGCACTGCGGGGAGTCGTAGCTCTCGGCGAACTGGCCCTGCTCGTAGAAGCCGGCGCGGTCGCAGCCCTCGTGGACGGTCTGCCCGAACAGCCAGGTCGGGCGGAGCTTGTCGTCGAGGGGGATCATCGGGGCCGAGCCCGCCGCCTGGTACAGCAGGTAGGTCAGGGTCTCGGAGAAGTTGTCGGGCTGGATGGGGCAGCCGGGTACGCAGACGATCGGGATGCCGGCCCGGGAGGTCCAGTCCCAGCCGAGGTAGTCGGGGACGCCCATGGCTCCGGTCGGGTTGCCCTCCATGGCGTGGATGCCGCCGTAGGTGGCGCAGGTGCCGATGGCGACCACGGCGAGGGCCTTGGGGGCCAGCCGGTCGATCCATTCGCTGGTGGTGATCGGCTGGCCGGTGCGGGGGTCGTCGCCGAAGCCGCACCAGTAGCCCTCGGGCTTGATGGACTCGTTGGGGATCCCCGACGACGAGCACGAACGGGTCGATCTCGCCGCGCTCGCCCTTGAAGAACCATTCGACGAAGGTGTCGGCGCCGCCGACGGGACCGCACTCGAAGTCGATCAGGGGCCAGTGCACGGCCACCTTGGGCAGGCCCGGCAGGGCGCCCGTGACGATCTCCTCGATGCTCGGCTGCATCGCGGCGGTGAGGGAGACCGAGTCGCCGTCACAGCTGAGTCCGGCGTTGATCCAGAGGATGTGGATCGTCTGGTCCTCTGCCGGGTCCGAGGTTGCTGCATCCATGCGGGGCCTCCTTGGAGGGGATGCTGAGGGGGGTGGGGAGGGGGCGGGCGGACCGCACCTCTTCCTT
>NZ_JZWV01000946.1 GCF_000966975.1 Streptomyces katrae
CTTCCTTGCTAGCAGGGGCCCGCCGGGGACGCGCTGTCCTGTACGGCCGGTCCAGTGACGCCGGCGGGCGCGGGGGCGGTGCGGCGCGTGAGGTGCGGCGGGGTCTCCCGGGCGGGCTCCTTGCGGACGAAGGCCCGGCGCAGGGCGTGGTAGGGGGCGTGCGGGTCGTCGAAGGTCCTCTTCATCAGGGCCAGTTCGTCCGCCCGGTACGAGGCCAGGGGGCGGCGGGCCTCGTCCCGCTCCCGGCGGGCCTTCTTGGCGGCGATCCGCGCGGGGGTCGCCGGGAGGGCGGCCAGACGGGCCGCGAGCCGGGCCGTCTCGCCGGCGAAGGCCTCGGGCGGGCAGGCGAGCGTACGGTCGGACAGGCCGAGGCCGAGGGCCGCGGCGGCGCTCAGCGGCAGGGCGTCCTGGGTGAGCCGGGCGGCGGCGGCCTCGCCGACGCGGGCCGGCAGGGTGTACGTCCAGTACTCGGAGCCGTACAGGCCCATCAGGCGGTAGTGGGGGCTCAGGACCACGCCCGAACGGCACCAGACCTCGTCGGCGGCGAGGGCGAGCATGGCGCCGCCCGCGGCGGCGTTCCCGCCGAGGGCGGCGACGACGAGCCGGTCGGTGGTGGTAAGGAC
>NZ_JZWV01000947.1 GCF_000966975.1 Streptomyces katrae
GTGGTGAGGACGGCCTCGACCAGGTCGTCCATGGCGTTGATGTTGTCCCAGGACTCCGCGGCCGGGTCGTCGGCCGCCTCGATCACGCCCAGGTGGATGCCGTTGGAGAAGAAGTCTCGGCCGCCGCCGAGGACGAGGACCGAGGTGGGACGGGAGAGGGCGGTCCGGTAGGCCTCCAGCAGCCGGCGGCAGCGGCCGGTGTCCATGGCTCCGGAAGGGAAGGAGAACGAGAGGAAACCGGCCTGCCCCTCCTCCCGGTAGCCGATGTCGGACCAGGTGCGGCGGCTGGGGCCGGCCTGCGGGGGCACGGGGTGTTCGCGCAGCGGGGGCAGCCGGTCGCCGAGGGCGAGGACGGCGGGGAGGCGGGGGTGCGGCGGCTGCCCGGGGGCGTGGACGGCCCGCAGTTCGGGGATCCACACGGCGCCGTCGGCCGTGGCCCGGCAGAGCGCCCCGGCCCGGGTGGCCAGCAGGTCGCCGGGGCGGCCGCGCAGCCGGTCCTCGGGGTGGCCGCCGTGCAGGTACCAGTGCGCGCCGAGCAGCTCGTCGCGTACGCCGGGCCGGGAGTCGGCGGCGCGCAGCACCCGCAGGACCCGCTCGGTGCCGTCGGTCTCCCAGTCGATGCGGCGGCCCTCCTGGCGCAGGGCGGGGCGGGCCGGGCCGGCGTGCTGGGGCCGCGGGACGTACGTCCCGGAGGCGAAGCGAGCAGCACCGCCTCCAGGGCCGCGTCGGCGATCTCCCCGCGGTAGAGGTCGCTCTTGCCGACGGCGGGGACGGCGCACTCGGCGGTGGCCCAGACGGGGCCGGCGTCCATCTCGGCCTCGGCCTGCAGGACGGTCACCCCCCATCGGGTGCGGCCCTCCTGGACGGCCCAGTCGAGGGAGGACGGGCCGCGGTCCCCGACCGGGCCGGGGTGGACGATCAGACAGGGGTGGGCGGACCAGACCTCTTCGGGGATCGCGGTGCGCAGCATCGGCGCGAGGACGAGGTCGGGCGCGTGGCGGCGTACGGCCTCCGCGAGGGGGCGGTCCGGGAGGGCGAGTTCCACGGCCACGCTGTGGCCGTGGTCGCGCAGCTCGGCGTGGACCCGCTGGGTGAGGCTGTTGAACGCGCTCGCGAGGAGCAGGACGTGCACGTGGTCTCCCGCGGCGCTCGGGGGCCCGGGGCGCACAGGCGCCCGGCCCGATCGGCTGATCGTGACCGGGTCATGACCGGCCGCCTGCGATGGTGGCGCGGAGGCGGGGTGCGGTGGCGCAGGCGGGCGGCGGTGTCACCCGAAAGCGGCCCGCCCGGGGTCCACTCGGCCCCGACCCACCACACCACCGCCCGGCCGGCCCGCGGTGGCCCGGCGGGCGACGTCGTGGCCCGGGGATACCCGACCTCCC
>NZ_JZWV01000948.1 GCF_000966975.1 Streptomyces katrae
CGGCCCCTGGCCAGGCCGCCGGTCCGGCCCCTGGCCAGGCCGCCGGTCCGGCCCCTGGCCAGACCATGAACCCGGCCCCTGGCCTCGCCGTGGACCCGGCCCCCGGCCTCGCCGTGGACCCGGCCCCCAGTTCCGCCGTCCGCGCGGGACGGGTACCCGGGCCGGAGGCAGAGACCGCGTCCGGTGGGCTGATCGCACAGTTGCGGCGGCCGCCCGGTGGGCGCGACGCGCGGATCATGCTGCTCGCCCAGCTCCTCGACCGCACCGGAACGGGCGTCTGGGCCGCCTCCTCCGTCCTCTTCTTCACCTTCGTCGTCGGCCTCGACGCCGGCCGCCTCGGCGTCATGCTCGGCGTCGGTGCCATCGCCGGCATCGCCGGCTCCCCGCTCGCCGGCCACCTCGCCGACCGGTTCCCCGTACGCCCCCTCCTGATCGCCTGTCACCTGCTGCGGCTCGCCGCCCTCTGCGCCATGCTCGTCGTCACCCGCTTCGAGCTGCTCCTGCTGATCGTCGCCCTCACCCAGCTCGGCGACCGGGCGGCCAAGACCCTCGAAATGCTCTTCGCCACCCGGGTGGCCGGCGAACGCCGCGCCACCTACCAGGCCCTGTCGCGCAGCGCCGCCAACGCCGGCTACGCCGTCGGCGCGGGAATCGCCGCCATCGGCCTCGCCGTGGGCACCCGGGACGCGTACGAGGTCCTGATCCTCGGCAACGCCCTGTCCTTCCTCGCCGCCTCGCTGCTGATCTGGCGCACCCGGGAACCGCACGGGCACGGCCGCCTGGTCGCCGCCGCCACCCGCCCGGCGGGGGAGGGCGGCGACCAGGACGGGACCGCGCCCGCCGCCGGCTCCGGTCCCGCCCGCAGGAGCCCCTGGCGGGACCGGGGCTACCTCCGCTTCGTCCTCCTGGACATGCCGCTCAACCTCGACGACTCCCTCCTCAACGTCGGACTGCCGCTGTGGCTCGTCCACCACACCGACGCCCCGCACGCCGTCGTCCCGGCGTTCCTCGCCCTCAACACCGTGCTCGTCGTCGTCCTCCAGCTCACCGTGTCCGCGAAGGTGAGCACCCCGCGCCAGGCGGCCGGCGCCGTCGCCTGGTACGGGCTGTTCCTGTTCGCCGCCTGCGCCCTCCTCGCGCTCACCCCCGCCCACGGCCCCCGGACCGCCTCCGCCACCCTGCTCGGCGCGGCCGTCCTCGTCACCGCCGCGGAGCTGGTGCGTTCCGTGTGCTCCTGGGAACTGGCCGTCTCCCTCGCCCCTCAGGAGGCGCGGGCCGCCTACCTGGGCGTGGCCGGCATCTCCCCGTCCGCCCAGAAGGCCGCCGGCCCGCTGCTGCTGACCGGCGCCGTCATGGCCGCGGGCCCGGCGGGCTGGCTGGCCCTCGGCGCGGGCGTCACGGCCCTGGCCCTGCTCCAGCGCCGGACCGCCCTGCACCGCCTGGACACCGTCCGCCCCGCGCCCGCCGCCGTACGCTGAAGAAGGACGCCGAAGTCGCCTGACGGACGGCCTCCCGGCCCACCGGGCCGCCCCGCCCCCGTACCGGGGCGGTGCGATTGCCCCGCCCCGGTACGGGTAGCCGCCAGGTTGGAGCCGTATCCGGCACTGGAGGAGCCATGACCCGCCGCGTGCACGAGGTGATGACCGGGAATCCCGTCACCGTCGAGAAGCTGACGTCGCTCGCGGAGGCGGCACGGGTGATGCGCGACGCCGACATCGGTGACGTGCTCGTCGTCGACGAGGGGCGCCTGCGGGGCATCCTCACCGACCGTGACCTCGTCGTGCGCGCCATGGCCGACAACAGGGACCCCGCCGAGACGACCGTACAGGCCGTCTGCACCACCGACCCGGTCACCGTCGGCCCCGACGACGGGGTCGACGAGGCCATCGCCCTCATGCGGCGCAAGGCACTGCGCCGTCTGCCGGTGGTCAGCGGGAACGGCGAGCTCGTCGGGGTGGTCAGCCTGGGCGACCTCGTGGTGGAACAGGATCCGGGGTCGGCCCTCGCGGCGATCGCGGCGGCCGGGCACGACAGCTGAGGGGTGGCGCGCCGCCGGGCGCGGCACGGAGCGGAGGAGGTGTCGTCATGAACGCGTACGTACCCCTGGTCTCGGTGGCGGACGGCGGGCTGCTGATCCCCGCCGACGAGGTCACGGCCCTGCTGCGGCGCTTGGCGGGCGGCTGGCTGCACTCGGTGTACGACGGCGAGACGGACCTCGACCCGGGCACGACCCTGGGGCTGGCCAACGTACTGGTGGAGCTCGCCGACCAGATCGACGTGGAGTGCATCGGCTTCATGCCCCTCGCGGACGAGGACCCCGACGCGACCGGCCCGCCGCCGCCCTGAGCGACCGGCGACGATGGCCGGAATCTCCCCCGTCCGGCCACCGCAGCGGCCCGGCGCCCGTGAACGCCGACGCCCCGGCGCGGGAGGGCGCCGGGGCGTCAGCGGTGCGTGGCAGGGGGAGGGGGCGGGATCAGACGATGCCCTCCGCGATGTCCGCCTGCTCGCGGGCGGTCCCGTAGGCGGACGGGGTGCCGTACGAGCGGCGGGCCGCGTACCACCAGATGCTCGCAAGGACCAGGACGACCGCCAGGGCGATCACCGCGTAGTTCATCGAGTCGATCGTCACCGGGGACTTCTGCGGCAGGCAGAACAGGACGGTGACCACGGCCACCCACACGACCGCGACCCAGCCGACCGGCCGGCTCCAGCGGCCCAGGCTCCACGGCCCGGGCACGAACCGGTCGCCGGCGCGCAGCCGCAGGTAGATCGGGATCGCGTAGGCCGGGGTGATGCCGATGACGTTGATGGCCGTCACGGCACCGTACGCGGTGGCCGACCACAGCGAGGGCAGGGCGAGGACGCCGGCCACGGCGACGGAGAGCCAGACGGCCGGGACCGGGGTCTGGGTGCGGCCGCTGACCTTGCGCCACACGGACGAGCCGGGGAGCGCGTTGTCACGGCTGAAGGCGAAGACCATCCGGCTCGCCGCGGCGACCTCGGCGTTGCCGCAGAAGAGCTGCGCCACGATGACGACGAGCAGCAGGGCCTTCGCGCCGCCCGCGCCCAGGGCGTCGAGGAAGATCTGGGCGGGCGGGACGCCGGTGGCGCTGCCCGCGACGGCCGCGTAGTCCTGGATGGCGAAGGTGAGCCCGGCGAGCAGCGCGAACCCGGCGAGCCAGGAGGCCCAGATGGACCGGACGATGCCCTTGGCCGCGGAGACGGAGGCGTTGGAGGTCTCCTCCGAGAGGTGCGCGGAGGCGTCGTAGCCGGAGAAGGTGTACTGGGCGAGCAGCAGGCCGACGGCGGCCACGTAGAACGGGTTGGCCCAGCCGGTGTCGTTGACGAACTTCGTGAAGACGAACGAGACCGACTGGTGGTGGTCGGGAACGAAGGCCAGGGCGCCGACGATCAGCGCGACGCCGCCCAGGTGCCACCAGACGCTGACCGAGTTGAGCACGCTGACCAGGCGGACGCCGAAGAGGTTGAGCGCGGCGTGCAGCAGCAGGAACGCCAGGAAGATCAGGAAGGTCGAGCCGGGGGTGGGCACGAAGCCGAACTGGAGGTTCAGGAAGGCCCCGGTGAACATCGCGGCGCCGTAGTCGATGCCGGCGATGGCGCCGAGCAGCCCGAGCAGGTTCAGCCAGCCCGTGTACCAGCCCCAGCGGCGACCGCCGAGCCGGTCGGCCATGTAGTAGAGCGCGCCGGAGGTGGGGTACGCACTGGTCACCTCGGCCAGGGCGAGGCCCACGCAGAGGACGAAGAGGCCCACACCGGCCCAGCCCCACAGCATCACGGACGGGCCGCCGGTGCCGAGGCCGAAGCCGTACAGGGTCATGCAGCCGGACAGCACGGATATGACCGAGAAGCTGATGGCGAAGTTGCCGAAGCCGCCCATCCGGCGGGCGAGGACGGGCTGGTAGCCGAGTTCCCTGAGCCGCTCCTCCTCGTCCTTGAGGGGCGGGGCCTGATGGTCCGGGCGGGCTGCCGGAGTGGTGCGTGACACGGGGGTGCCTCCATGGGGGTGGAGCACGGGGACGGGGGGGAGGGGGGCGAGCGGGGGCGCCGCGTGGGGGCGCGGCGCGAGGTCAGTCCCGGCCGGCCAGGCTCCGTGACCTGGCCTGCAGGAAGACCTCCTCGGCGAGGGCCTGGTCCGAGGGGTCGCGGGTCCGCTGGGCCCACGGCGCGACGGTCCAGTAGCCGCCCATCGCCTCGAAGACCCGGGCCGCCTCGCCGAACTGGTGGGCACCCCACAGGGCGTGGGCGAGGTGGTTCAGGTCGAGCGGGGAGGCGTACGCCGGGTCGGCGTACGCGAACCAGGAGTCCAGGGCGTGCAGCGCGTCGCGGACGGCGTCCTCCGCGACCCAGTGCAGGTCCAGGGCGCGCTCCTGGCCGCCCTCGCGCCGGTACCGCTCGACGTGGACGTAGAGCGGCAGGAGGTGGACGGCCGACCCGGGCGGGGCCGTACCGGCCGCCCAGCGGGCGAAGTTGGCGGCCTCGGTGCGCGGCCCGGCCGCGCCCGCGTGCACGAACTGCAGCATCCGGTGGTAGGCCTCGCGGTTGAACGGGTCCCGTTCGTCGGCCTGCGCGAGGATTCCCCAGGGCCCCGGCGGGAGCATGGGGCCGGGCGGCGGCAGCCGGTGCTCGTCCATCTGCCGGTGCCCGTCGAGGAGGGCGAGGGCGAGCAGGCAGACCCACGGCACGGGGTCGGACGGGCTGATCGCGGCGCTGGTCCGGCAGGCCTGCCAGGCCTCCTGCCACAGTTCGTGCGTACGGGGGTGGCCCGCACGGTGGGCGCGGACGGCACGCTCGACGGCGACCCGGGTGTGCATGACGGACGCGGCGAGGCTGGTGGGCTGCTCGGCCCGCCAGGCCTGGACCACGTCGGAGCCGGCGGCGACCGCCGCGAGGACCTGGGTGCGCTGGGTCCACAGCCCCCAGCCGTCCGTACGCTCCAGCAGCCGGGCCATCGCCAGCCAGCGCCCCGTGCGCAGGTCCTGGACGGCGGCGTGCAGGTCCTTGTCGAGGCCGGCGGGGTGGTAGACGGGCCGGAAATCGTTGCCGGCCATCACCTCGTCCCGTACGCGGTGCGGCCGCTTCGGGCTCGTCTCGTGGTCATCGTGGTCATCGGGGTCCTGGGGTCCTCGGATCGCATGGAGGTATGGGGATGCGTGAACCATGCGCGAACTGTTCGGCGAACCCCCGCCGTTGACCCACGGACGGCGCCCTTACCGACCGTTGATCGGCGATCACTATAAGGCGAGTACGGCAAACCGCGCCCGGAAACTTTTTCGACCGTAAGTTTCAAGCCAGGAAGGGCATGTGATGTGGCGTCATTCGTACGCTCCGCCGTCCGGACGGATCTTGACGTGCCCCCGGCCGCTGGGGAAGGCTTCCGACCGAAGATCCATTGACCTGCCGGAACGCGGACGGAGTCGTGATGACGGGCCCGGTGCTCGCAGTTGACCAAGGCACCTCGGGAACCAAGGCCCTCGTCCTGTGCCCCGAACGCGGGGTCATCGGCTCCGCCTCCGCCCCCGTACGCCCCCGCTACCTCCCGGACGGCCGGGTCGAAGTGGACCCGCGTGACCTGCTGCGATCCGTCATCGACGCCGGACGGGCCGCCCTGGCGGCGGCCGGTGAACCGGCGGTGGCGGTCGGCCTGGCCAACCAGGGCGAGACCGTGCTCGCCTGGGACCCGGCGAACGGCGAACCACTGACCGACGCGATCGTCTGGCAGGACCGCCGCGCCGCGGAACTCTGCACCGAACTGGCCCCGCACGCCGACCTGCTGCGGGAGCGCACCGGCCTGCCCCTCGACCCCTACTTCGCCGCACCCAAGATGGCCTGGATACGCCGCCACCTGACGCGGCGGGGCGTCGTCACGACCAGCGACGCCTGGCTGGTGCACCGCCTCACCGGCGAGTTCGTCACGGACGCGGCGACCGCCGGCCGTACGCAGCTGCTCGACCTCGACACCGTCGCCTGGTCGCGGCCGGCCCTCGAAGCCTTCGGACTCGACGCCGAACCGCTGCCGAGGGTCGTCGACGCGGACACCCGCGTCGGCACCACCACCGCCTTCGGCCCCGAACTGCCGCTGACCGGACTCCTCGTGGACCAGCAGGCCGCCCTGCTCGCCCAGAGCGTCACCACCCCCGGCGCCGCCAAGTGCACCTACGGCACCGGGGCGTTCCTCCTCGCCCAGACCGGACCCGAACCCCGCCGCAGCTCCACCGGCCTGGTCGGCTGCGTGGCCTGGCGGATCGCCGGGCGCACCAGCTACTGCCTCGACGGACAGGTGTACACGGCCGCCTCCGCCGTGCGCTGGCTCACCGACCTCGGAGTGATCTCCGGCGCCGAGGACATCGACACCGTGGGCGCGAGCGTCCCCGACTCCGGCGGCGTCACCTTCGTCCCCGCCCTGGCCGGCCTCGCCGCGCCCTGGTGGCGGGGCGACCTGCGCGGCTCCGTCACCGGCCTCGGCCTCGGCACCACCGCCGGCCACCTCGTGCACGCCCTGTGCGACGGCATCGCCGCCCAGGTCGCCGAACTCGCGGACGCCGCCGCGGCGGACCTCGGCGCGCCCCTCACCACCCTGCGCGTCGACGGCGGGCTGACCCGTTCCGCCCTGCTCATGCAGGCCCAGGCCGACCTCCTCGGGATCCCCGTCGAGGTGTCCGCCCTCCCCGACGCCACCGCCCTCGGCGTCGGCGCGGTCGCCCGGCTCGGCCTCGACCCCTCCCTCACCGTCCGCGACGCCGTCCCGGAATGGAAACCCTCCGCCGTCTACGCGCCCAGGGCCGGCGCCGACGAGGCCGCCGAACGCCGCGCCCGCTTCCGCACGGCGGTCGCGGCCCTGCTCGACGGCCCGGCGTGAGCGTCACCACCCGGGGCCCCCTGCCCGGCGGGGAGTACGACGTCACGGTCATCGGCGCCGGCGTGGTCGGCTCCGCCATCGCCCGCGAACTGGCCCGGCTCCCGCTGCGGGCCGCCCTCGTCGAAGCTTCCGACGACGTCGGCGACGGCACCTCCAAGGCCAACACCGCCATCCTGCACACCGGCTTCGACGCCGTGCCCGGCTCCCTGGAGTCCCGGCTGGTGCGCGAGGGCAGCCGACTGCTCACCGCATACGCCGCCGAGAGCGGCATCCCGGTCGAACCCCTCGGGGCGCTCCTCGTGGCCTGGGACGCCGACCAGCTCGACGCCCTCCCCGGCCTCGCCGCCAAGGCGGAGCGCAACGGCCACCACCACACCCGCATCATCCCGGCCGAGGAGGTACGGGCCCGCGAACCACACCTGGGCCCCGGAGCGCTGGGGGCGCTGGAGGTGCCGGGGGAGTCGGTCATCTGCCCCTGGACCACCACCCTCGCCTACGCGACGCAGGCCGTCCGCGCGGGCGTGGACCTCCACCTCAACTGCCGCGTCGAATCCGCCATTCCGGGCGACCCCCATGTCGTGCACACCGGCCGCGGGCCGCTGCGCACCCGCCACCTGGTCAACGCGGCCGGACTGCACGCCGACCGGATCGACCGGCTCCTCGGGCACGCGGACTTCACCGTGACCCCGCGGCGCGGCCAGCTGATCGTCTTCGACGAACTCGCACGGGACCTCGTACGCCACATCCTGCTGCCGGTGCCGACCGCGCTCGGCAAGGGGGTCCTGGTCACCCCGACGGTGCACGGCAAGGTGATGCTCGGGCCGACCGCCGAGGACCTGGAGGACAAGACCGCCACCGGCTCCACCGCCGAAGGCCTCGCCCTGCTCCGGGAGAAGGGCCGGCGGATCCTGCCCGCACTCCTCGACGAGGAGGTCACCGCCGTCTACGCGGGCCTGCGGGCCGCCACCGGCTCCGAGGACTACGCGATCCGCGCCCACCCCGCCCAGCGCTACGTCACCGTCGGCGGGATCCGCTCGACGGGCCTGACCGCCTCGATGGCGATCGCGGCGCACGTGGTGGAGCTGCTCGCCGAAGGCGGCCTGCCGGTCTCCGGCGCCCGGGACCCGGAGCCGGTGCGGATGCCGAACCTGGGGGAGGCCTTCCCCCGCCCCTACCGCGACGCCGCGATGATCGCGGCGGACCCCGAGTACGGGCGGATCGTCTGCCACTGCGAGCGCGTGACCCGCGGCGAGATCCGCGACGCCCTCGCCTCCAC
>NZ_JZWV01000949.1 GCF_000966975.1 Streptomyces katrae
CCAACCCGCCCGCCACGCCCGACGCCCTCCGCCGCCGCACCCGCGCCCGGGCCGGCCGCTGCCAGGGCTTCCACTGCGGCGCGGCGGTCCGCGCGCTGCTCGACCCCGAGGGGACGCGGCGGTGAACCACCCGGAGCACACGGACCATCCGCACCACCCAGTCCGCGCGAACCATCCGAACCACCCGAACCACCCGAACCACCCGAACCACCCGAACCACCCGAACCACCCGAAC
>NZ_JZWV01000950.1 GCF_000966975.1 Streptomyces katrae
AACCACCCGAACCACCCGAACCACCCGACCCGGACGGACCGGACGGTGGACGTACTGGTCGTCGGAGCCGGCCCCGCCGGACTCGCCCTCGCCGCCCGCGTCGCACGCGCCGGCGCCGGCCGGGTCGAGGTCCTGGAACGCGAGGAGGAACCGGGCGGCACCCCCCGCCACCTCCACCACGGCGGTTTCGGCAGCCCCCCGCTCCCCTGGCTGCACGGACCGGAGTACGCACGCCGCGCGGTCGCGGAGGCGGTACACGCCGGGGCCGCCCTCCGCACGGGCGTCACCGCCACCGGCTGGGCCGGACCGCTGACCCTGGAGACCACGAGCCCCTCGGGCCTGGAACGGATCACCGCCCGCGCCGTCGTCCTCCTCACCACAGGTGAACTCCACCGCTCGCTCCCCCCGTACGCCCCCCACCCCATCGGCAGGCGGGCGGTACTGATCGGAGCCGAACCGGTGGCCCGCCACGCCGCGCGCACCCTCCGCCGCGCGGGCACCCACGTGGCGGCGATGCTCACGGAACACCCCCGCGCCACCCCCCTCCCCGGGATCCCCCTCCTCACCCGGACCACGGTGACGGAACTCCACGGCCGGGGCCGGCTCTCGGGCGTGGCCGTCCGCCACCAGGACGGCCGGACGGGGGTCATCGCCTGCGACACGGTGGTCTTCACCGCGGCGGCATCCCCCTGGCCCCCGGCACCCGCGGCCCAGCCGTCGACGCCGCCTACCGCACCCACACCCCCGGGGTCTTCGCCGTGGGCAACGCCCTCCACGGCATCGAGCCCGCCGCCACCGCGGCCGCCGAGGGCAACGCCGCCGCCCTCCCCCTCCTGGCCCACCTCTCGGGCACCCCCTGGCCCACCCCCGGACCACCCCTCCAGGTCCACCCCCCACTCTCCTGGGCCACCCCGACCCACCTCACCACCCCCACCCCCCGGGGCTCCCTCCTGCTCCGCACGGCCGAACCCCTCACGGCCCCGCACCTGGAGATCCACCAGGACACCCGCCTCCTCTGGCACCACCGCCCCTGGACCCGCCTCACCCCGACCCACTCCCTGCGCCTGCCGACGCACTGGACCACCCGGGTGAACCCGAACGGCGGCCCGGTGACCCTGACCATCAGGGGCCGCGCCTAGGTCGTCTCTTTCGGATCTTGCCCGTTAAGCCCGCGTCGTCCGGTGCCGTGCATCGGCGCCTTGGCG
>NZ_JZWV01000951.1 GCF_000966975.1 Streptomyces katrae
AGTAGGCGGGAGCAGGTCGAGCGTGCTACGAACGCGATGCCGTCGTAGTCCTCGGCCGGGATGAGCGGGGCGGTGTTCAAGCGGTAGAGGAACCGCTGGACGTTGGCGCCGAAGCTGCGCTGTGCGTGCGGGGCGTACAGCCAGGGCGCGGCGTCGACGGAGGAACCCGCCGCGCGGAGGTCCGCGTAGTAGTCGCCGGGTAAGGCGTGCGTGAGTCTGGCTTCCAGGGAGCGCAGGCCGGTGCCGATGCGGTGGCGGGCCGGCGGGCGCTGGAGGTCGTTGCCGCGGCGGGCGAGGAACGAGCCCTTGCCGAAGAGGAGGGCCAGCGCGTAGTAGGCGTCGCCGTACCGTTCGCGGAGACGGCTGCCGAGGGCCGGCACCTGGTCCCCGTACGTGCCCTTCGCGATGTGCCCGTTGTGTGCCCAGACCACGACGCGCGCCCCGGGGTCGTCGTCCACGAGCCGTGCGACGGCCTCGGCCATGTAGCGGTCCCGCGCGGCGTACACGCCCTCCTCCTCGGCCGAGGCGGCGAAGGGCCGGTTCACCAGGTCGGCGGCGCGGACCAGGATCCGCGCGTGCTCCAGAGCCTCGTCGGCGCCGTTGCCGGGACCCGACCGCCCGGCGTGCTCCGCGACGAGGCGGGAGATCTCCTCGGCGCGTCGCATCAGGGCCTTGTCCGGATCCGGAAGCGAGCCCGGGCGTGCCCGGGCCAGTACCCCCAAGGCGCCCATGCGCCCGGCCTGATCGGGCGCCGTCCGGCGCAGAAAGACGGCGACGGCCTCGAC
Source organism: Streptomyces katrae (assembly GCF_000966975.1). Taxonomy (GTDB): domain Bacteria; phylum Actinomycetota; class Actinomycetes; order Streptomycetales; family Streptomycetaceae; genus Streptomyces; species Streptomyces katrae. The sequence continues at coordinate 786 of NZ_JZWV01000951.1, forward strand.
CGAGTCGGCGCAGAGCTGGGGATCCGTTCCCACGAAGCGGATCCGGCGCTCTTCGGGCAGGGCGCGGTTGTGGGCGCGCAGCCACTCGACGATGTCGACCATCTCACGGGTGCGCCAGGTCCAGAAGCCCAGCCGGGCGACGAGCCGCTCGGGGGAGCCCGTGCCGTACCGGACGTACGCGTCGAGCGCGCGGGCGGCGGACTGGCTGGCCTCCATGGCGAGGGTGGTGAACCCCTCCTCACGGACCAGGAACTCCAGCAGGCGGTGCTTCAGCCGGAAGAACTCACTCGTGCCGTGCGTGGATTCGCCCAGCCCGACGATCCGTGTCCCCCGCAGTGCCTCGCCCAACGGTTTCAGGTCCTCCACCGGCGCGCCGGGGGCCAGGGTGCTCAAGGGTTTGGCGTGCTCGTCCAGCCATCGGGCGATGTCGTCGGGCACCGTCTTGCCTCTCCTCACCGTGTGCGGGAGAGCGGAACGCCGGCGCGCCCCAGAAGACCTCGCCCTTGCCTGAGAACGGGTGGCACAGCACATACTGTGCCCCGTTCTCGTCGATGGGTCACCCTCTTCGGTTCATGCCGCTCGACGCCAAAGCAGGCGGGAGCGCCGTGCAGGTAGTCCGAGCAGTTCGTGCAGCGCCTCACCCTTGTGGGCCCATTGATCGAGCCGGTCGCGGTCGACCCAGTGGACTCCGTGACGGTCGCCCTAGGCC
>NZ_JZWV01000952.1 GCF_000966975.1 Streptomyces katrae
GAGCGCGCCGACGCCCACGACCTGGTGGACACCCCCACGCGGGTCCTGGGCCTGGCCACCCGCACCGCCCTGGACACCGCCGAACTCCCCCTCGCACTGCGCCAGCTGCTCGGCCGCTGCACCATCCATTCCATCCCCGCCACCACCCTCTCCGGCCGCCCCAACACCGGCGGCGACGCCCCGGTGGAGGGCGTCCTGGAGGCCACGGTGATGCGGCTGCGCGACCCCTCGGGGGGTGCGATCACCGTGGAGCGCCCCTACCTGCCCTTCACCCCCACCGAGTTCGCCCGCGCCCGCGCCCTCGTCGACCTCGACGCCCGCCTGGGCCCCCGCGTCCCCCGGAGCCAGGACGTACTGACCCTCCCCGAGGGCAACGAGATCACCGTCCGCCGGGCCGACGGCACCGACCTGGCGGCCGCCCGCGCCATGCACGACCGGTGCAGCGACCGCACCCTGGCCCTGCGTTACCACGGTCCCGTCGCCGACGCCGACCGCTACCTCGGCCACCTGCTCAGCCCCCGCTTCGGCCGCACCCTGGCCGCCACCACCGCCTCCGGCCGCCTCGTCGCCCTCGGCCACCTGCTGTGGGACGGGGACGAGACCGAGGTCGCACTGCTCATCGAGGACGACTGGCAGCGCCGGGGCATCGGTTCGGAACTCCTGCGCCGGCTCCTCGCGATGGCCGTCGAGGCCGGCTCCGACAGCGTGTACGCCGTCACCCAGGCCTCCAACACCGGCATGGTCGCGGCCATGCGCGGCCTCGGCCTGCCCCTCGACTACCAGATCGAGGAGGGCACCCTGGTGATCACCGCCCGGCTGGAGCCGGCGAAGGCCCTGAGGCGCCCGGAATCCGGACTCCGACAGGAGAAAAAGCCCGTATGGTGATGACGTAGGGGTGTCGCTCATACGAAGATGTCCGCATGTCAGAGACCCTCCACGGTGACGGCGCTGCGCTCCTGCCCCGGCAGGTCGCCGACGCCTACGTCGACGAACTCATCGCCATCAACCCGATCACCGGCACCTACCTCGGTGTCGCCGCCAGCTCCGGCAGGCTCCCGGACTACTCGCCCGCCGGCCGTGAGGCGAACGCCCGGCTGGCGCGCGAGACCCTCGCCCGGCTCGACGCGGCCGAGCAGCTGCCCGGCGCCGACGCGGACGCCGAGCGCCGCTGCGGCCGGCTGCTGCGCGAGCGCCTGAACGCCGAACTCGCCGTCCACGGGGCCGACGAGGACCTGCGCGCCGTCAGCAACATCCACTCCCCGGCGCACGAGGTCCGCGAGGTGTTCACGCTCACCCCCGCCGAGACCGAGGAGGACTGGGCCGCGATCGCCGAGCGGCTGCGCGCCGTACCGGCCGCCTTCGCCGGCTACCGCGAGAGCCTGGCCCTCGGCCTGGAGCGCGGGCTCCTCGGCGGCCCGCGCCCCACCGCCACCTTCATCGGCCAGCTCACCACCTGGGCCGGCCAGGGTGAGGGCGGGGAGCGCGACTTCTTCGGGGAGTTCGCCTCCGCCGGCCCCGACTCCCTGCGCGCCGAGCTGGACGAGGCGGCCGCCACCGCCACCGCGTCGGTGGCGGAACTGCGCGACTGGATGCGGGACGTGTACGCCCCGGCCGTCGCGGACGCCCCGGACCCGGTGGGCCGCGAGCGCTACGCCCGCTGGTCGCGCTACTTCAACGGGACGGACCTGGACCTGGACGAGGCGTACGCCTACGGCTGGGCCGAGTACCACCGCCTGCTCGGGGAGATGAAGGCCGAGTCGGCCAAGATCCTCCCGGACGAGGCCAACCCCTGGAACGTGCTGCGCCACCTGGACGAGCACGGCACCCACATCGAGGGCGTGGACGAGGTCCAGGCCTGGCTGCAGGGCCTGATGGACGAGGCCATCGAGAACCTCGACGGCACCCACTTCGAGCTCGCCGAGCGGGTCAAGCGGGTCGAGTCCAAGATCGCCCCCGCGGGCGGCGCGGCTGCCCCATACTACACCAACCCCTCGGAGGACTTCTCCCGCCCGGGCCGCACCTGGCTGCCCACCATGGGGCAGACCCGCTTCCCCGTGTACGACCTGGTCTCCACCTGGTACCACGAGGGCGTTCCCGGCCACCACCTCCAGCTGGCGCAGTGGACGCACGTGGCCGACCAGCTCTCCCGCTACCAGGCCACCGTCGGCTGGGTCAGCGCCAACTGCGAGGGCTGGGCCCTGTACGCCGAGCGCCTGATGGACGAACTGGGCTACCTCAAGGACGCCGAGCAGCGCCTGGGCTACCTGGACTGCCAGATGATGCGCGCCGCGCGCGTGATCGTGGACATCGGCATGCACCTGGGGCTGGAGATCCCGGCGGACTCGCCGTTCCACCCGGGCGAGCGCTGGACGGTGGACCTGGCGCAGGAGTTCTTCGGGCAGCACAGCGGCCGGCCGGCGGACTTCATCGAGAGCGAGGTGACCCGCTACCTTTCGATGCCGGGCCAGGCCATCGGCTACAAGCTGGGCGAGCGCGCCTGGCTGCTTGGCCGGGACAACGCCCGCGCCGCACGCGGGGAGTCCTTCGACCTGAAGGCCTGGCACATGGCGGCGCTGTCGCAGGGTTCGCTGGGCCTGGACGACCTGGTGGACGAGCTCTCGCGGCTCTGATCCCTTTCCCCGCCACGCGCCGACGGCCGCCCGCTCCCCTCGGAAGGGGGCCGGGCGGCCGTCGTCCGTGCGCCGGGCGGCTCAGCAGCCGCAGTCGTCGGAGTCGGTGGGGGCGGTCAGCGGGTCGGCCTCGGCACGCTGCTGGGTGCCCTGCCAGGTCTCGACCTCGAAGCCCTCGCGGATCCAGTACTCGATGCCGCCGAGCATCTCCTTGACCTGGAAGCCGAGTTCGGCCAGGGCGAGGGCGGAGCGGGTGCCTCCGTTGCAGCCCGGCCCCCAGCAGTAGGTGACCACGGGGACGTTCTTGTCGAGGAGCTTCTCGGCCTGTTCGGGGATCAGCGCGGTGGGGAGGTGGATCGCGCCGGGTACGTGGGCCTGGTCCCAGGACGGCGTGGAACGGGAGTCGATCAGCTGGAAGCCGAGGTCGGCGCCCTGCTCCCGGTGCGCCTTGAAGGCCGCGGCGACGTCGGACACGTCCGCGTGGAAGGCCAGGCTGGCCGCGAAGTAGGCGGCGGCCGCTGCCGGGGTGGCCGGGGGGACCCGGAGGACGGGGTTGGCGGTGGCGGGGGCGGTCGTGGTGTTCGTCGTCGTCATGGCTCAAAATCTACGAAGAGTTGATCAGCCCGGGAAGTGGGATTCCCCGGCCTTCGCCTTGTTCTGCCGGGGAATCCCCTGCTAGATCTGGGTCATGAGCGGTTATTCCCCCGACGCCACCGACTGGCGCATCCTGGCGGCCCTCCAGCAGGACGGCCGGGCCAGCTTCACCGAGCTCGCGCGCGCCGTCTCGATGTCCGCGAGCGCCGTCACCGAGCGGGTCCGCCGCATGGAGGAGGCCGGGATCATCACCGGCTACACGGCCGTCGTGGACCACGAGAAGCTCGGCAAGGCGATCCTGGCGCTGGTCCGGCTGCGTTATCCGCACGGCAACTACAAGCCGTTCCACGACTTCCTGGAAGCGACCTCCGAGATCCTGGAGGCCCACCACGTCACGGGCGACGACTGCTTCGTCCTCAAGGTCGCCGCCCGTTCCATGGGGCACCTGGAGGAGGTCACGGGCCGGATCGCCGGACTGGGCCCGGTGACCACCAGCATCGTGTACTCGTCCCCGCTGGCGCGGCGTCCGCTCAGTCCCTGATCCCCGCCGTGCGGTGGCGCACGACCGAGCCGCCGCGCTGCTTGACGATCTCCAACTGGGCCTGGACCCGGGTGCGCAGGTCGCCGACGTGGCTGACGATGCCCACGCTGCGGTCGCGTTCGCGCAGGCTGTCCAGTACGTCGAGGACCTCGTCCAGGGCCTGGTCGTCGAGGCTGCCGAAGCCCTCGTCGATGAAGAGGGTGTCCAGGCGCATGCCGCCCGCCTCGTCGGTGACCACGTCGGCCAGCCCCAGGGCCAGGGCGAGCGAGGCGAAGAAGGTCTCGCCGCCGGAGAGGGTGGCGGTGTCCCGTTCGCTGCCGGTCCAGGCGTCCACCACGTGCAGCCCCAGGCCGGAGCGCCCGCGTCCGCTCGCCCGGGCGTCGGAGTGGACCAGGGTGTAGCGGCCGCCGGACATGCGCAGCAGGCGTACCGTCGCGGCGGCGGCGACCTGTTCCAGCCGGGCGGCCAGGACGTACGACTCCAGCCGCATCCTGCGCTCGTTGTCGGCGGAGGTGCCCGCGGTGAGCCCGGCGAGGCGGGCCACCCGCTCGTAGGCCTCGCGCAGCGGGCCCAGGGCGCGCAGCTCCTGCTCCGCCTGCCGGGAGAGCCGGTCCAGTTCGGCGCAGCGGACGCGGGCGGCGTCCACGGCCGAGCCGGCGGTGCGCAGCCGCGCGGCGGCCCGTTCCGCGGCGGCCTCGGCCGCGGCGGGGTCGGCCGGGGGCAGGGCGGCGGCCGCGGCGGTGTCGGCCTCGGCACGCCGCTCGGCGAGCATCGCCTCCTCGGCCTGCCAGGCGTCCAGGCGGTGCTGGAGGGCGGCGCGCTCGTACTCGGGCAGCACGGCGTCGGCGGCCGCTTCGACGGTGTCGAAGCCGGCCTTGAAGGCGGCGTCGGCGAGCTGGTCGTCGGCCTGCTTCAGCCGGGCGGCCGTGTCCTCGGCGCGGCGCAGGGCCGCGGCGGCCGTGGTGACCATCCGGATGCGGTCCTCCAGGGTGCGGGCGCGGGCCGCGACGCTGGGCGAGTCGCCCCGGACGAGGACGAGTTCGGCTTCGAGGGCGGCCTGCTCCTGGTCCAGGGCCTCGCGCCGGGAGGCCCGGGCGGCGGCCCGGCGCTCGGCTTCGAGCCGGTCGGAGCTGCGCGCCTCGTGCTCCCGCTCGGCGCGGGCGAGGCGCTCGCGGGCGGTGTGGAGTGCGGCGGCCTCCGCGTGCGCGGCTGCGTGGCGCTCGCTCAGGTCGGCGGTGAGGGCCAGGAGTTCGGCGGTGGTGGCGTCCCCGGCGGCGCCGGCCGCCTCGGCCTCGGCCTCCCGGAGGGAGGCGAGCCGGCGTTCGACGGCGGCCCGGCGCTCCTCGGCCTGCTCGAAACGGGCGTGGGCGGCGTCCTCGGCGGCCCGGTCCACGTGTCCGGGGGCGGGGCGGGCCGGAGCGGGGTGCTCCGCCGATCCGCACACCGTGCAGGGCTCCCCCGGGGTCAGGGCGGCGGCCAGCTCGGCGGCGATGCCGCGCAGCCGGGCCTCCTTGAGGTCCAGCCAGCGTTCCTTGGCGGCGTACGACTCCTCGCGTACGGAGTCCAGCTCTCCGGCGGCGGCCGCGGCGTCGGCGGCGAGGGAGTCGCGGCGCCGGGCGGCGGCCAGCTGGGCCCGGGCGGGCTCCAGCCGGCCGGCGAGCTGTTCGGCGAGGGTGAGGGCCTGCTGGGCGGCGTCGACCCGTTCCTGCAGGGCGGCGCGGGTGGACTCCCAGCGGGCCAGCCACTCGGCGGACTCCTGGTGCTGCTCGTCGGCGTCCCGGGACTCCCGCTCCAGCGTGGCGCGCTCGCGGCCGATCTCGGCGCTGCGCTGTTCCGCCCGCTGGGCGGCGCCGGCCGCGCCGAGGTCCTCGCGCAGCCGCTGCTCGACGGCGCCGAGCTGTTCGGTGCCGGCCCCGGCGAGGGCGGGGGGCAGCTCCGCCCGGGCGAGGGTCTCGGCGTGGGCGGCGGTGAGGTGGGCGGCGGCCGCGGCCCCGCGCAGTTCCAGGGCCGGGGCGACGAGGGCGCCCCGGCGGGCCCGGTCCAGCAGCTCACGCACGCGTTCACGCTCCGGCGCGGCCTGCTCCAGCAGGGCGGCCCGGCGGGCGGTCTCGGCGTGGCGGTGCTGGAGCCGGTCGAGTTCCCGGGCCTCCTCGGCGGCGCGCCGGGCCGCGGCGTGCCGTCCCTCGGCGGCGGCCAGGGCGTACTCGGCGACGGTGAGCCGCTCGCGGGCGGAGCAGCGGGCGACGGCCGCCCAGGCCCGGACGGCCTCGGCGAGGCCGGGGTCGCCGGGCTGGTGGGCGGGCAGGGGCCAGGCGCGCAGGTCGGCGCTGTCGCCGGCGGCCTGGGCGAGCCGCTGGGCGGCGGCGAGCACCTTCTCGTCGCCGGCCCGCACCTTGGCCTCGGCGGCCCGGCGGCGTTCGGCGAGGAGGGTCTCGACGGCGGCGAAGCGGCGGGTGTCGAAGAGCCGGCCAAGGAGCCGGCCGCGGGCCTCCGCGCCGGCGCGCAGGAACTGGGCGAATTCCCCCTGCGGGAGGAGGACCACCTGGCAGAACTGCTCGCGGCTCATGCCGAGGAGCTGTTCGATCTCCTCGCCGATCTCCTGGTGGGAGCGGCTGAGCGCGCTCCAGCCGTCGCCGGTGTGTTCGCGGAGCCAGGACTGGGCCTTGTCCTTGGTGGTGCCGGTGCCGCGCTTCTTGGGGCGGTCCTGTTCGGGGCGGCGGGTGATCTCCAGCCGGCGGCCGCCCACGGTGAGTTCGAGGGTGACCTCGGTGGGGGTGTCGGGGGCGGCGTGGTCGCTGCGCAGGGTGGTGCCGGGGGCCTGGCGGGAGCCGGGCACGGAGCCGTAGAGGGCGTAGCAGACGGCGTCGAGCACGGAGGTCTTGCCGGCGCCGGTGGGCCCGTGCAGCAGGAAGATCCCGGCGCCGGAGAGGGCGTCGAAGTCGATGCTCTGGGGTTCGGCGAAGGGTCCGAAGGCGGTGACCTCGAGCCGGTGCAGCCTCATCGGGCGGTCTCCAGACGGCCGTCCTCGGCCCGTACGTCCTCGAAGGCGGCGCGCAGCACGGCCCGTTCGGCCTCGTCGGCGGTGCCTCCGCCGCGGACGTGGGCGACGAAGTCCTCGGCGATCTCCTGGTCGCTGCGGCCCCGCAGGCGCTGGGCGTAGGAGGCGGCGCCCTCGTCCCGGCGTCCCTCGGGTTCGAAGGCGAGGCTGAGGGTGTGGGGGAAACGGGCGGTGAGCCGGGCCATCGGGTCCTGGGGGCGGACGGGGTCGGTGAGGACGGCCTCCACCCAGCTGTCCTCGCGGCCGGTGAGCGCGGGGTCCTCCAGGAGGTCCTCCAGGCGGCCGCGGAGCCGGGCGAGGGGACGGGGGACGGGGGTGTCGAGCCGTTCGGCGGTGATCTCACCGGCGGGGCCGAGTTCGACGAGCCACATGCTCTTGCGGTGGCCGGCCTCGGAGAAGGAGTAGGCGAGCGGGGAACCGGAGTAGCGGACCCGTTCGTTGATCGTCTGGCAGCCGTGGAGGTGGCCGAGGGCCGCGTAGTCGACGCCGTCGAAGACGGATGCGGGTACGGCCTCGACCCCGCCGACGGCGATGTCGCGTTCGCTGTCGCTGGCCTGCCCGCCGGTGACGAAGGCGTGCGCGAGGACGACCGAGCGGGTGCCCTCGGGCCGGCCGGCGAGGTCGGCGCGGACGCGGTCCATGGCCGCTCCGAGTACGGCCTCGTGGCTGACCTTCTCCGCGCCGAACTCCTCCTTGACCAGGGCCGGTTCGAGGTAGGGCAGCCCGTAGAGAGCCACGTCGCCGTGGGCGTCGGCCAGCACCACGGGCTCGGCGCAGCCGGCCGGGTCGGTCCTGAGGTGGATCCCGGCCCGGCCGATGAGCCCGGCGCCGACGCCGAGGCGGCGGGCGGAGTCGTGGTTCCCGGAGATCATCACGGTGGGCACGCCGAGGTCGGCGAGCCGGTGCAGCGCCCGGTCGTAGAGCTCGACGGCGGGCAGCGGGGGCACGGCCCGGTCGTAGACGTCCCCGGCGACGAGGACGGCGTCGACCGCGTGCTCGCGCACCGCCTCGACGAGGTGGTCGACGAAGGCGGCCTGGGCGCCGAGCATGTTCACGCGGTGGAAGGACCGGCCCAGGTGCCAGTCGGAGGTGTGCAGGAACTTCACTCGACCGCTCCGACCCGCACGCTTGCTCTCCTCCGTGACCGCGGTTCCGTGACCCGCACCGGCCGTCCAGGCTAACCCGTCCGCCACCGGTGCCCGGCCAGGGTTCCGGGTGCGGGTGCGCGGTCGGCGTGGGGATGGGCCGCTGCGCGGGGCCGGTCCCCTACCCTCCCCCAGACTCCGTCCGGGGGGACCCCCACTTCC
>NZ_JZWV01000953.1 GCF_000966975.1 Streptomyces katrae
CCCGCCCTTCACCCGTTCTCTGGGGCTCCGCCCCAGACCCCGCGCCTCAAACGCCGGCGGGGCTGTGCATAGCCCCGCCGGGGCGGGGAGCGGCGCCGCAGGCCCCCGGCGTTACGGCACCGTGGCCGTGGTGCGAAAGCTCTGTGGCCGAACCCCGCCAGCCGCTTCGCGCCCTTGTCCGCCCTCTCCGCCGCTGGCTAGCTTCGCGGACATGCCTCTCCCGTCCCCCTCCCGCGTCCGCCCCGCTCTGCTCGCCGCCGGCTGCGCGGCCCTGCTCGCCCTGACCGTCTCCGTCCCCTCGGCCGCCGCGCCCGTGCGGCCGGAGCCGGCCGGTGCCGGATCGGTGGTGCTCGACTGGTACGACACCACCGCGCGGACCGTCGCCGCGACGGCCGCTCCGGCTCAGATCACCAACAGCCGCACCTGGGCGGTCGGCTGGATCGCCGCCGCCCGCGCCGCCCGGGAGGCCCCCGGCGGCGGCCCTTCCCGCGGCCGCTTCCAGGACGCCGCCGTCGCCTCCGCCGTCCACGACGTCCTGGTCGCCCTCGCCCCGTCCCGCAAGGACGACCTCGACAGGGCCCTCGCCTCCTCGCTCTCCGGGATCCCGGACGGCCCGGCCGAGGACCGGGGCGTGGCCGCCGGAGCCCGCCAGGCCAGGGCGGTGCTCGCCGCCCGGGCCGGTGACGGCCTCGACCCGGCCTCCTCGAACACCCCGTTCCCGGTAGCGCCGGCCGCCCCGGGGATCTGGCAGCCGACCCCGGACGGCTACGCGCCCGCCATCCAGTACGGGAACCGGCTGGCCAGGCCCTTCCTGCTGGAGCGCGCCGACCAGTTCCGGCTGGGCCCCCCGCCCGCCCTGGACTCCGACCGCTACCGGGCCGACCTGGAGGAGGTGCGTGCGTACGGCGCCGCCGACAGCGCGGTGCGCTCGCCGCGCCAGACGGAGACGGCGAACTTCTGGTACAGCGGTTCGCTGACCCTCTACACGGACGTGCTGCGCGTGGCCGTGGCCCGCTCGCACGGCTCGACCGCCGACCGGGCGGCGCTGCTCGCGCTCTTCCACGCCGCGTCCGTCGACACGCAGATCGCGACCTCCGACAGCAAGTACACGTACGTCCGCTGGCGGCCGGTGACGGCGATCCGTACGGGCTCGATCGGCACGGACCCGGCCTGGCGCCCGCTGCACAACACCCCGGCCCACCCCGACTACCCCAGCGGCCACGCCACGTACGCGGGCGCGGCACAGGCCGTGCTGGACGCGCTCGCCGGGCCGGTGACGGAGACCTTCGACCTGACCAGCCCGACCGCGCCGGGCGTGCACCGGGCCTACTCGGGCTGGGCGCAGCTCACCCGGGACAACGTGGACGCCCGGGTGTACTCGGGGATCCACAGTCGCACCGCCGACGAGGCGGGCGCCCGGCTCGGCGAGACGGTCGGCCGGTACGCGCTGCGCCACGCGGACCGGCTGCTGTCCGGCCGCCTCTGACCGGCCCGCGCACGGAGGTTCAGCCCTCGCCGTAGGCCTCTCCGCCGAGCTCGAACCCGGCGGTGCCGGCGGTGACGTCGTTCAGCCAGGCCCGGAAGGATTCCACGTCCGCCTCGGGGAGGCCGATCTCGATGGAGACGGCCTCCCCGTAGCGCACGTCCAGGACCGCGCGGCCGGTGGAGCGCAGGTCGTTCTGCGTCTTGCCGGCCCGCTGGTGGTCGACGGTGACGGTGGCCAGCCGGTAGCGGTGCCGGGTGACGGTGCCGAGCGCGTCGAGGGCTTCGCCGACGACCCCTCCGTAGGCCCGGATCAGCCCGCCCGCACCGAGCTTGACGCCGCCGTAGTACCGGGTGACGACGGCGACGGCGTAGCGGATGTCGCGGCGGGTCAGCATCTGCAGCATGGGCACACCGGCGGTGCCGCCCGGTTCGCCGTCGTCGCTGGCCTTCTGGATGGAGGCGTCGGCTCCGATCACGTAGGCGAAGCAGTTGTGCGTGGCGGTGGGGTGCTCCCGGCGGATCCGCGCGATGAAGTCCTGCGCCTCCTGCTCGGTCGCGGCGGGCGCGAGCGAGCACAGGAAGCGCGAGCGGTTGATCTCGGACTCGTGCGACCCCTCGCGGGCCACCGTCTCGTACTGGTCTGCCTTCACCGGTCCACCCTACGGGGAATCGGACGGATGTCCTTTCCGTTGAGCCTGCGGAACCACCCACCGGAGCAGGCAGCAGCAGGAGGCGGCGCACGTGTACGGCGACCAGGAGACCATCCGCAGGATCCTCACCGAGCTCGGCGACACCTGGGCGGTGGTCGGCCTGTCCAACAACGAGGACCGGGCGGCGTACGGGGTGGCCAGGGTCCTCCAGCGGTTCGGCAAGCGGGTGGTTCCCGTCCACCCGAAGGCGGAGACGGTGCACGGCGAGCAGGGCTACCCCTCGCTCGGGGCGATCCCGTTCAAGGTGGACGTGGTGGACGTCTTCGTGAACAGCACGCTGGCCGGCCAGGTCGCGGACGAGGCGGTCGCCGCCGGGGCCGAGGCCGTCTGGTTCCAGCTGGGCGTGATCGACGAGGCCGCCTTCGCGCGGACCCGCGGGGCGGGGCTGGAGATGGTCATGGACCGCTGCCCCGCCATCGAGATACCGGCGCTCTAGCCGCGTCAGCGGTGGCCGTCCGCCCCCTGCACGGGTGGGATCGAGACGGCCATCGTCATCTCCATCGGCACCGCGCCGTCGTTGCGGTAGGCGTGCGGGACGTCCGCCTCGAAGGAGACGGCCCCGCCGGCCGGCACCACGTGCCGGTCGTCGGCGATCTCCAGCGTGAGTTCCCCGGCCGTGACGTGCAGCATCTCGAACGTCCCGGCCGGGTGCGGGTCGGACGCGGTGCCGTCGCCGGGCTCCAGCCGGTAGATCCACATCTCCACCGGTCCGCGCCGGTCGTCACCGAGCAGCATCCGCGCCTCGCTGCCCGGCTCTCCGGACCACATCCGGACTCCCTGTCCTGGGAGCACCACGTGCACCCTCGGGCTGCGCTCGTGGTCGAGCAGGGTGGTGATGCTCACCCCCAGGGCGTCGGCCAGCTTGACCGTGGTGCCGACGCTCGGGTTCGTACGGGCCTGCTCGATCTGGATGATCATGCCGCGGCTGACCCCGGCGCGGGCCGCGAGCGCGTCCAGGGTGAACCCTCGCTCCCCGCGCCACCGCTTGAGGTTCCGGGCGAGCGCCTGGGTGAGCTGTTCGAGATCCGACACCATTCCGTCCAATATTTTGGATGACACAGTTCAACAGACTGAACTAACCTGCGGTGTATTCGATGCTGCACTCCACCGTTCACCGAACTGTACTGCGAGGTCCTGCCATGACCGCCCTGTTCGCCCTGGCCACAGCCCTGCTGTGGGGCCTCGCCGACTTCGGCGGCGGGCTGCTGACGCGCCGCCTCCCGGCGCTCACGGTGGTCGTGGTCTCGCAGATCGCCGCCGTCCTCGTGCTCGGCTCCGTCGTGCTCGCCACCGGCGCCTGGCACGAGGCCGGCCCGCAGCTGTGGTTCGCGGTGGCGGCCGGTCTGGTCGGACCGGCGGCGATGCTCAGCTTCTACAAGGCCCTGGCCCTGGGTCCGATGGGCGTGGTCTCGCCGCTGGGGTCCGTCGGGGTGGTCGTGCCCGTCGGGGTGGGGCTGGTGCTGGGCGAGCGGCCCGGGCCGGGCCAGTTCGCGGGCATCGCGGTGGCCGTCGTCGGCATCGTCCTCGCGGGCGGGCCCGAGCTGCGCGGTGCGCCCGTGCAGCGGCAGGCGGTGGTGCTGACCCTGGTCGCGGCCTTCGGCTTCGGCGCGGTGATGGCGCTGATCTCGCAGGCCTCCACCACCGTCACCGGGCTGTTCCTCGCGCTCCTCGTCCAGCGCGTCACCAACGTCGCCGTCGGCGGGGCCGCCCTGTGGGCGCAGACCCGGCGCGGCGTCCCCGCGCTGCCGGAGGGCACCGGCCCGCGCGTCCTGTGGGGCCTGCTGCCCGCGCTGGCCTTCGTCGGCCTCGCCGACGTCGCGGCCAACGGAACGTACTCGCTCGCCGCGCAGAACGGCCCCGTGACGGTGGCCGCCGTGCTCTCCTCGCTCTACCCGGTGATCACGGCCCTCGCCGCCTTCGCCGTGCTCAAGGAGCGGCTGCGCAGCGTCCAGGCGGCGGGCGCCGGCCTGGCCCTGGCGGGCACGGTACTCCTCGCGGCGGGCTGAGCCCGGGGAAAGCCGGGCCGGGCCCCCACGGCGCCGCGACGGGCCGGCCCGCGGCCGCCGCGGCCGAACCC
>NZ_JZWV01000954.1 GCF_000966975.1 Streptomyces katrae
GGGCTTGGGGGAGGCGTGGCGGGCGCCGTGGATGCCGTGCGGGACCTTCGCAACACCCCCTGGAGCGCGTGCCGGCCCCCGGCTCACCTGCCGGGGGGCGGGTGGGCCTCCGGCTGTGAGGGGTCCTCCCCCAGCAGTGCTCGCCCGAGGTCGACTGCCGCGTAGTGGACCTCCCGGCCGTAGCGGTGCCCGGTGACCAGGCCCGCGTCGCGGAGCACCGACAGGTGCTGCGAGACCGCGGCGGGGCTGAGTCCGGTACGGGCGGCCAGCTGGGTCGTGGTGGCGGGGGAGGTCACCGCTGCGAGCAGTCCCGCGCGGCTGCGCCCGAGGAGCCGGACCAGCCCGTCGCCCGGCCCGCCCGCGCACTCCCACAGGGTTCCCACCGCCCGCGCCGGATAGATCACGCAGGGCGGTACCGCGCCCCGGCCCGCGACCAGCAGGCACCGCCCGGCGAACGCGCTCGGCACCAGGGTGACCCCGCCGCCGCGCAGGTCGAGTTCGCCGGGCGGGAGCTCGGCCGAGACGAGCCGGTTCCCGGTCCAGGACAGCGAGCGGTGCAGCCGGGCGAGTACCTCCCCGATGCCGTCCTCCGCCAGCTGCCGGGTCCGGTACGCGATGTCCGCCTCCAGGAGGGCCCGGACCCGCGGCCAGTGGGGCCGGACGGCAGTGCGCCACCACGGCAGGACGCCACCACGGCAGGACGGCCTCCGCCGCACCCGCTCCGGCGGCGGCCAGTTCGTCCTCGATGGCGGCCAGCGGGCAGCGCGGGGGCGGCACGGCGTCCAGGTCGAGGCCGATGCCGAAGCCGGGGGCGGGCGGCGGCCCGCCGGGCGTGCCGAGGGCGTGCTTGATCCAGGGCAGGTGCAGCGCGTACCGCCCCGGGTCGGCCACGGCCCGCAGTCCGGCGGCGGTCTCGAACAGCGGTGAGACCGCGAACCGTACGTTCGCCAGGTCCTCGACGTCGAAGCGCACGGCGCCCATGCCCGCCACCTCTCCTCCCCTCGGCCCGGCGCGATCTTTCGGCCAGGACTGAATCAATTGTCGCGCCCCGCCACAGCTGGTGATCTCACGGTCCATGACGCTCTCTCACCTCCGTTCCGCACCACAGGCCCAGGCCCCGGCCCAGGCCCCGGTCCCGTCCGGCTTCGGGTTCCTGTGGGCCGCCGACACCGTCAGCCAGGCCGGGACCGCCGTGACCCTGCTGGCGCTCCCGCTGCTGGCCGTCGGGACCCTGAATGCCACCCCCTTGCAGGCCGGTCTGCTGGTGGCCTGCGAGTACCTCGCCTTCCTGCTCGTCGGGCTGCCCGCCGGGGCCTGGGTGGACCGTTCGCGCCACCGCCGGGTGATGGTCGCGGGCGATCTGGCCCGGGCGGTGCTGCTCGCCTCCGTCCCGGTCACGGCGCTGCTGGACGCGCTGACCCTGGCGCAGCTGTACGCCGTCGCCTTCGGGCTGTCGCTGTGCGCCGTGTTCTCCGACGTGGCCGCGCAGAGCGTGCTGCCCCGGCTGGTGGACGGAGAGCGGCTGATGGAGGCCAACACCCGGCTGGAGGCCACCCGCAGCCTCGTCCAGGCCGCGGGGCCGGGGCTGGGCGGCGTCCTGCTGGCGGTGGTGGCGGCGCCCGTGGCCCTGGCGTTCGACGCGTGCAGCCGGCTGGCCTCGGCGCTGCTCCTCGCCCGGGTCCGTCCCACGCCCGCCCCGCCCGCTCCGGGGCAGGGGGCCGGCGAAGGTGTGCGGGCCGGGATCGGCGCCGGGCTCCGTTTCGTCTTCCGCCACCCTCTGCTGCGGGCGGTCACCCTGGCCTCCGCCGTCTCGAACTTCTGCGGCACGGTCGGCGCGGCCGTGCTGATGGTGCTGCTCGCGGGTGAGCTGGGCCTCTCACCGTTGTGGTGCGGTCTGGTGTTCACCGCGGAGGCGGTGGGCGGGCTGCTGGGCGGGCTGCTGACCGCCCGCCTGGCGGACCGTTTCGGCACCGGCCGGACGATGTGCGCTTCCGTGCTGCTCAGCGGCCTGGCGTGGCTGGCCGCCGTACCGGCCTTCCGGGACGACTGGCGGTTCGCGGTGGCCGTGGCGCTCCAGGGCCTCGGCTGGGCGGCGTTCATGCCGTTCAAGATCGGGGCGGTGACCCTCCGTCAGCGTCTGTGCCCGCCGGGGATGCTGGGGAGGGTCACGGCGACGGTCCGCTTCGTGGTGTGGGGCGCCATGCCGTTGGGGGCGCTCGCCGGCGGTCTGCTCGGCGAGTGGTTCGGTGCGCGGACGGCCCTGTGGACGGGCGCGGGGGCCGAACTCCTGGCCGTGCTGCCGTTGTTGCCCCTGTGGGCCTCCCGCCCGGACCGGGCCGGGCAGGACGCCGTCCCCGCGGGCCGGTGACCCGCCCCGGCCCGGGGCTCAGAGCTCGATGACGATCTTTCCGGCGGTGTGGCCGGCCTGGCTGAGGGTGAAGGCCTCGGCGAGCCGGGAGAGCGGGAAGGTCTCGGCGACCGTGACCGTCAGCCGGCCCTCGTCGGCGAGCCGGGCCAGCGCCGCGAGGTCCTCGCCGAGGGGACGGACCCACATCCACTGGCCGCCCGCCCCCAGCACCGTGTGGTCGGCGATGGAGGCGTGCCGGCCGCCGTCGGCGAGCACGGCCGTGGTGACGTCCAGGACTCCCCCGACGAAGTCCGCGACCACGGTCACGCCCTCGGGGGCCAGGGCGCGGACCCGCTCGGTGAGCCCGTCCCCGTAGGCGACGGGTTCGCAGCCCAGGTCCCGCAGCCGGTCGTGGTTGCGGGGCGAGGCGGTGCCGATGACACGGGCGCCGAGGGTGCGGGCGATCTGGACGCCGAGCGAGCCGACCCCGCCCGCCGCGCCGTGGACGAGGACGGTGTCGCCCTCGCCGGTGCCGAGCCGGGTCAGCAGCTGGTAGGCGGTGAGACCGGCCAGCGGCAGGCCGGCCGCCTGCCGCCAGTCGAGCGAGGCGGGCTTGCGCGCGAGGGCCCGTACGGGAACGGAGACGAACTCGGCGAACGTGCCGCCGTGCACGTAGTCCTTGCGGGCGTAGGCGATCACCTCGTCGCCCGCCGCGAACTCGGGGACGTCGATGCCGACCCGCTCGACGGTCCCGGACACGTCCCAGCCGGGGACCACCGGGTACACGACGTCCATGAGGCCGTCGAGCCCGCCCGCCATGATCTTCCAGTCGACCGGGTTGACCGCCGCGCACCGCACGCGCACGAGGACCTCGCCGGGGGCGACCTTGGGGACCGGCAGCCTGGTCTCGGCCAGCACCTCCGGCCCGCCGTAGGTCTCGTACGCCATGGCCCGCATGGTGGGCGGGCCGTCCTGGGGTTGCTGCGACATGGGTGTGCCCTCTCGGTGACCGGCGGAACCACCCCTTCCCCATCCCATCACGAACCGCCCGGCGCAACGCGGGCGCAACGCGGGCGGCGGCGCGGCCGGCTCGGCATCCGGCTCACTCGTACTCGGTCGTACTCGGTGCCGCCCTTGCGCGTCAGGTAGGCCGGGCTGACCGCCTTGGCTATGGCGCGCCCGCCGACCACCGGGCTGTACCGCTCGGCGGCCGGCCTGATGACCACGCCCTCGCGCAGGTGCAGGCCCCGCCCGGAGACGGTCTCCCGGCCACTGGCCAGCTCCAGCACGGTCTCCAGGGCGTACGGGCCCTCGTAGAGCCGGGGCACCAGGGGCAGTTCGCCGTCCTCCAGCACCTGCGCCGGGTCCAGCCAGCGCACCTGCCCGTCGACCTCGGCGCAGACGTCGAAGACGGCGAATCCGGGCGGGGCGTCGGCGGCCCTGGCCTGCGCCCCGTACGGCAGGTCCTGCACCCCGGCGCCGTAGACCTCGCCGAAGACGCCGACGCGGCTCGCGCCGAGCCGCTCGGCGATCCGGGCGGCCGCCCGCTCCACGCCGTGGCCCCGGACGGCCCGCCAGTAGACGTTGCGCTCCTCCTCCTTGAGCGCCAGGCCGCGCGCGCCGAAGCCCTTCGAGGAGACGAGGACCCGGCCCTCCTCCGCCAGGTAGGTGACCAGGCAGGCCGTACCGTGGAGCTTCTCCGTGAGGACCACGGGCTCCCCGGGCTCGAAGATCTGCGGGTAGCGCTGGAGGTTCTCGATGTCCACCCAGGGCAGCAGCCCGGGGGCCGCCTCGACCTCGCCGTTCATCGTGGTCGGGACCGGTGGGGACCATTTGACGATGCCCAGGGCCTCCGCGAAGTCGGTGCCCTCCTTGGCGGCCAGGGCCAGGTCGAGGCCGTCGAGCGCACGGGGCCGGCACACCAGCCCCTGGGAGAGCTCCCCGCGCAGCCGGACGGCTTTGACCCGGTCGTGGGAGCTTCCGGCGAGACGGCCGGTCAGGCCGAGCTCCTCGATGAGGGCGGCGGGCAGCACGGCCTGCTCGGGGATGTAGAGGGCCAGGTCTCCGGTCCGGTAGGCGCCCTTGGCGACGACGGCCCGGTAGAGGCCCACCTGGGCCAGCTCCAGGGCGTCGGCGTTCGGATGCGCGTGGACGGTGAGTTCCTCGATGGTGACGCGCAGGGTGGACATGGCGGCTCCTCTGGTCGGGTTCGGCGTGCCGGACCACTGTCGGGGCCGGTATTTCCGCTGGTCCAGCGGAAATCGGGGTGTTAGCCTGCGCCGCGCCCGGCTACCGGACGCGTACCGGAACGTCTTGGAGGAGCCATGGAACCCAGACCCGTCACCGTCGTCACCGGGGGCAGCCGGGGGATCGGCGCGGCGACCTGTGTCCGGCTCGCCGCCGAGGGCCACGACCTGGTGCTGGGCTACGCGCGCGACGAGGAGGCCGCCGCGTCCGTGGCGGAGCGGGTGCGGGCGGCGGGAGCGCGGTGCCTGACGGTGCGGGGCGATGCCTGACGGTGCGGGGCGACACCTCGCGGGAGGACGAGGTCGAGCGGCTCTTCGACGTGGCCGGGGCCGAACTGGGCCCGGTCACCGGGCTGGTGAACAACGCCGGGGTGACCGGGCCGCTGGGCCGGCTCGTGGATGCCCGGACCGAGGACCTGCGGCGGGTGGTGGAGGTGAACCTGCTCGGCTACCTGCTCTGCTGCCGCCGGGCAGCCCGGGACATGGCGGCGGCCGGTGGCGGGGCCATCGTGAACGTCTCCTCCGCGGCCGCGACCCTGGGCAGCCCCGGGGAGTACGTGCACTACGCGGCGACCAAGGCGGGCGTCGACGCCCTGACCGTGGGGCTGTCCAAGGAGCTGGGGCCGGACCGCATCCGGGTCAACGCCGTGGCGCCGGGTGTCATCGAGACCGACATGCACGCCACGATGGGCGACCCGGACCGCCCGGCCCGCACGGCCGGCGCGACCCCGCTGGGGCGGCCGGGACAGCCCTCGGAGATCGCCGGAGCCATCGCGTGGCTGCTGTCGCGGGACGCCTCGTTCACGACGGGCGCGGTGCTCCGGGTCTCCGGCGGCCGCTGACCCCCGGGACGGGCGCCCGTCCCCGCCCCGGCCCGGCCGGCTCCGGGATCAGCCGAAGGCGGCGCGGGTCGCCGGGCCGTAGACGCCGTTCGGGTCGCCCTTGATGTCGCGGTCGTGCTGGAGCTGGGAGACCCCGCGCTTGGTCTGGCCGTCGTAGACCCCGGTGATCCGGACGTACGTGAACCCCTGCGCGTAGAGCCGCTCCTGGAGCTCCCTGACCTCGGGCCCCCGGTCGCCCGGGCGCAGGGTCCCGGAGTCGCCGGGCGGCTGCTTCTCCGGTTTGCCCGATGCGCTGGTGGAGGGGCTCGCCGAAGGCTTCGCGGAAGCGGACGCGGACGGGCTGTGCGTGGGGGCCGAGGGTTTGGCGGTGGCGGCCCGGCTGCGCACCTCGGGGTCCCCGGCGCCGGGGCTGCGGGCGGGCAGCTGCGGCAGGTCCAGGTCCGGGCGGACCGCCGCCCTGGTGGTCTCCGCTTCGGGCCCGCCCATCAGGAACACCAGCGTGCCCGCTCCGGCGGCGAGCACCACCAGCGCGAGGACGGCCAGGGGCAGCCGGCTCCCCCGCCGCTCGGGCGCGTGGCGCCGCGGCGCGGCCGCCACCGGGCCGGCGGGGGTCGCGGCCGGGACACGCGGCAGGGGCTGCGTCGACTCCTCGGGCGCTTCCGGGAGCGTCGGCCAGGCGGGGTACGCCGAGCCGGACGGGCCCTCGGAGGCGGAGACGTAGGGGCGGACGAACAGGTGGTCTTCGGGCTCGGGCCCGCTCTCGTGGATGTGTGGGGACACGGTTGTCTCCCGGCACGGTCGGGGGCCGGTGCGGCGGTGCGGCACCGGCCCCCACCCGCCGGTCAGGCCCTGGGCCGCCGGGCGGCCGGGGCCTGGCCCGCTCCCGTGGCCGGCGGAGTGTGCGGGGAGCGGACGGGTATCGGCATCTGAGGCGTCTCCGAAGTGCGGCTCATGCGGTCTTCTTGAGCGGACTCTTTCCCTCCGGGACCGCTCCGGTCAAGCCGGGTGTCCGATCCGCCCCATCCTTCCCTTCTCCTTCCGCCGGGCCCGCGCCCCGGACCCGGCCCCGGCGGAGGTGGACCGCCACCGTCAGGGCGGCGGCGAGCATCAGGGCGGCTCCGGTCAGCGGGGCGGCGGGCACCGAAATGCGGTCCACCACGAGCCCGCCGGCCAGCGCCCCCGCCGCGATGGCGAAGTTGAACATGGCCACCATCAGCGAGGAAGCGGCTTCGGCGGCCCGAGGCGCGGCCTTGAGCATCCAGCCCTGGAGGCTGACGGAGACCCCGCCGTAGGCCAGGCCCCAGAGCACCAGCAGGCCGGTCCCGGCGACGGCCCCCGGCAGGACGGCGATCAGCGTCAGCACCGCGGTGAGGGCGGCGCTGACGGTGAGCAGCGTACGGCGCGGGTCGCGCGGCCCGGCCAGGAAGTTGCCCGCGACTCCGGCGAGGCCGTAGCCGAGGAGCAGGGTGCTGACGAGCCCGGCGTCGACGCCGGAGACGTCCCGCAGGATCGGCCGGACGAAGGTGTAGGCGGCGAACTGGCCGGTGACCACGAGGAAGGTCACGCTCACCCCGGTGCGCACCCCCGCGTCGGTCCGCAGCAGGGCGGGCAGTTCGGCGACGGTGACGGGCGCGGCTGGGGGCAGTGCGGGCAGCAGCAGGAGCAGGGCGGCCAGGGTCAGCGCGCCGAGGGCGCCCACGGCCGCGAAGGCCGCCCGCCAGCCGCCGAGTTCACCGAGGAGGGTGCCGGCGGGTACGCCGAGCACCGAGGCGGTGGGGACGCCGCCGAAGATCAGGGCGGTGGCCCGGCCGACGCGGTCCGCGGGGACCAGCCGGACGGCGAGACCGCCCGCTATGGCCCAGAAGCCGCCGACGCTGATGCCGACGAGCAGCCGGGCGGCCAGGACGACGGCGAAGTCCGGGGCGAACGCGGCGGCGAGGTTGGCGGCGGCCATGAGGCCGACCAGCGCGCACAGGACCATGAGGCCGATCAGCGCGCACAGGACGTGCCGCCGGTCGAGCCGGGCGGCGCCGACGGTGACGAGGGGCGCGCAGAAGCCGGCGACGAGCCCGGGGACGGTGACCATCAGGCCGGCGGTGCCGTCGGAGACGCGGAGGTCGGCACCGACGGGGGTGAGCAGGCCGATGGGCAGGAGCTCGGAGGTGATCAGGCAGAAGATCCCGAGGGAGACGGCGGCGACGGCCGCCCAGCCCTTCACGGGACGGCCGCCCGGTCGCGGAACGCCGGACGGGGGCACGGTGGACGGGGGCACGGTGGACGGGGGAACTCGGGAGGGGGGAACGCTGGAGGGGGGAACGCTGGACGCGGCTGGTTCGGTCATGCTCGGCACTCCGTACGGGGTGAAGGCGGGCGGACGGTGAACGGGGCCCGGCGGCACCAGGTCCCGGGGGTCGCGCCTCCCCCGTCGCCCGCACTGCCGTGCCGTGCCGATCGCGTTCCTGCCCATTCTGCGGCCGTCCGGGCCCGTTTCGGCCGGGCCGTTCCCCCACCGCTCCCCCATCACCCGGAAGCGTGACACGCGGAACGGGCCGGCCCCGGACTACGGCATGGTGGTCGGGTGCTGTTACGCCGGGCCGCCCTGCCCCTCTCCCTCCTGGCCCTCCTGGCCGGCGCCGGCTGTGTCTCCGTCGGCCCGGAGCACGGCGCCCCGGGC
>NZ_JZWV01000955.1 GCF_000966975.1 Streptomyces katrae
GAGGCCCACCGACCGGGCGCCCGCGCCGCCATCGGGGCCGCGCGCGGCCTCGACCCGGCCGCCGCCCGCCGGGCCCTCGCGCCCACCGGCTACGCGGCCCCCCACCTCCCGCCGCCGTACGGGCGGGGTGCCGGGCCGGCCGAGCAGCTCGTGATCCAGCAGGAGCTGAAGGAGGCCGGGGTCAAGGTCGCCGACCTCGGGATCGCCACCTGGATCGTGCCCTCGCTGATCGCCTTCGGCAGCGAGGAGCAGCGCGAGGCCTACGTCCTGCCCACCCTGCGCGGGGACACCACCTGGTGCCAGCTCTTCTCCGAACCGGGCGCCGGCTCCGACCTGGCCTCCCTGCGCACCCGGGCCGAGCGGACCGGCGACGGCTCCTGGAGGATCAACGGGCAGAAGGTGTGGACGAGTTCCGCGCACACCGCCGACTTCGGGATCCTGCTGGCCCGGACCGACCCGCAGGCCCCCAAGCACAAGGGGCTCGGCTACTTCGTGGTCGACATGAAGAACACCCCCGGGATCGAGATCCGCCCCCTCAAGGAGATCACCGGCGACTCCCTCTTCAACGAGGTCTGGTTCGAGGACGTCCTGCTGCCGGCCGAGGCCCTGGTCGGCGCCGCCGACGGCGGCTGGAAGGCCGCCCGCAACACCCTCGGCAACGAACGCGTCCACATGGCCGACCAGATGACCTTCGGCACCGGCCTGGAAGCGCTGATCGCCGCCTCCCGCGGCCTCGACGCCTCCTACGGGGCCCGGATCGGCGCCCTCGCCGCCGAGGCGCACGCGCTCGCCTGCATCGGCTTGCGCACCACCCTCCAGCAGGTGTCCGGCCTGGAGCCGGGCGCGGGCGCGTCCGTCCGCAAGCTCGTACAGACCCCCCACCAGCAGCGGACCGCCGAGCTCGCGCTCGAACTGCTGGGCCCGGCCGGCGCGGTGCGGGAGGGGGCGGGGGAGCGGGCGGTGCACGGGATGCTGATGTCGCGCTGCCTGACCATCGCCGGGGGCACCACCCAGGTCCAGCTGAACGTCGTCGCCGAGCGGATCCTCGGCCTTCCCAGGGACTGACCGAAGGGCAGCAGTGATGAAGTCGTACATCGTGGGCGTCGGCATGACGAAGTTCGAGAAGCCGGAGTCACGGGACTGGCAGTACTGGGACATGGTCAGGGAGGCCGGAGGCGCGGCGCTCGCCGACGCCGGCGTGGACTACGGGCTCGTCGAGCAGGTGCCGGTGGGCTACTGCTTCCAGCCCTCCACCGCCGGCCAGCGGGCGGCGTACGAGCTGGGCCTGACCGGGGTCCCGGTCTACAACGTCAACAACAACTGCGCGACCGGCTCGACGGCGCTGATGATGGCCCGCCAGTTCGTGCAGGGCGGCATCAGTGACTGCGTGCTGGCGGTGGGCTTCGAGAAGATGAAGCGCGGCGCGCTGGGCGGCGGGGCCGACGGGGGTGACTTCGAGACCTCGCCGGTCGCCCGGCACTACGGGATCATGGCCGCCGCGCACGGCTTCGAGATGTCCCCGCCCACCGCGCAGATCTTCGGCAACGCCGCCCGCGAGCACATGGAGCGGTACGGGACCACGCCCGCGCAGCTCGCGGCGGTGGGCGCCAAGAACCACCGGCACTCCGCGAACAACCCGAACGCGCAGTTCCAGGACGTGTACACGGTCGAGGAGGTGCTCGCCGCCAAGACCATCCACGACCCGCTGACCAAGCTCCAGTGCTCGCCCACCTCCGACGGCGCTGCCGCCGCCCTCGTCGTCTCGGAGCGGTTCGTCGTGGCGCACGGGCTGCACGACAAGGCCGTGGAGATCGTCGCGCAGGCCATGACCACGGACACCGCGGAGAGCTTCGGCGGCTCCTGCATCGACGTGGTCGGCAAGCCGATGACGGCCGCTGCGGCCCGCAGGGTCTACGAGGACTCGGGGCTCGGCATCGAGGACGTCGACGTGGTGGAGCTGCACGACTGCTTCTCGGTGAACGAGCTGCTGACGTACGAGGCGCTCGGCATGTGCGCGGACGGGGCCTCCGGCAAGCTCGTGGAGAGCGGCGCCACCACGTACGGCGGCCGCTGGGTGGTCAACCCGTCGGGCGGCCTGATCTCCAAGGGCCACCCGCTGGGCGCGACGGGGCTCGCGCAGGCGGCGGAACTGGTGTGGCAGCTGCGCGGGGAGGCGGGGGCACGGCAGGTCCCCACCGCCCGGGTGGGGCTGGCCCACAACATCGGGCTGGGCGGCGCGGCGGTGGTGACCCTGCTACGCCGCTGACGACCCCGACCCCGGCCCCGGCCCCGGCCCCGGCCCCGGCGCTGGCGCTGGCCGCCGGGCCGCGCTGGGCCAGGGCGGCCCGGCGGCCGGGCGGGCGTGGCGAGGAGGGGGCGGTCGGGTGCCGGGCCGGCCCGGCGAGCAGCTGGCCGGCCGGGGCGTCAGGCGCGG
>NZ_JZWV01000956.1 GCF_000966975.1 Streptomyces katrae
GACCAGCCCCGGCATCAGGCGCAGTGCGTTCTCCCGGTTCACGGCCCGGCGCAGCTCCGGGGTGAACGCCGGGTCGGCGGCCAGCGCGGGGAGGGCCAGGTCCGTGACCACGGCGGCCGGGCAGGCCGGCCAGTCGCTGCCGAAGAGGATCCGGTGCGGGTCCACCGTCGCCAGCAGGGTGCCGGCCGGGGAGAGCGGGCCGGCCGTGTCGTAGTAGAAGCGGTGCATGTGGTCCCGTACCGCCGCGGGGTCCACGGGCGGGTCGAAGGCGCCCGCGAAGGCCTCCATGCGGGTCGCGATCTGCGGGAGGAAGCCGCCGCCGTGCGGCAGGATCACCGACAGGTTCGGGAAGCGGTCGAGGGTCCGGGTGCGGATCATGTTCGCGGCGGCGCGGGTGGTGTCGAGCAGGAAGTCGCAGAGGAAGTTCGGCAACCCGGGCACGGACACGGGCCCCCCGGGCCCACCGCCCGGCCCACCGGGCCCGCCACCGTGCGTCCCGCCCGGGCCGCCGTGCCTCCCGCCCGGCCCGCCGGCCGGACCGCCCGAGCCCGCGGCGGGACCGCCGAAGGCTCCAGCCGGACCGGCATGGCCTCCGCCCGGCCCGCCGGGCCCACCGGTCATGCCGCCGGGGTGTCCCCCCGGTGCGCCGACGCCTGTGCCCGCGCCGCCCGGCCCACCGTCCGGCGCCCCGGCTGCCACCGTGGGTCGGCCGGCGGCCGGGCCGTCCGGGAGGTTGTGCGGGTGGGTGTCCACGATCGCCGCGCGTTCGTCGAGTTCGGCGAAGATCCCGTCGTACGA
>NZ_JZWV01000957.1 GCF_000966975.1 Streptomyces katrae
GATCCTGTCGTACGACGGATCCCCGAGGTACACACCCCGGTAGTTCGCCGTCACGTTCACCCCCACCGCGCCCAGCTCGTCCAGGCCGCGCCGCAGGGTCCAGGAGGAGACCTCCTCCTCGTCCAGGAACAGCGGCGCGTGGAAGGCGAAGCGCCCCGGGTACGCCTCCACCACCTCCGCCGCCGCCTCCAGCGTCACGGCCACCGCCTCCCGCAGCTGCGCGGAACTCTCGTAGCGGGCCGGCAGCATCGGCTTGAGCACGGCCACGGCGATCCCCGCCCGGTCCATCAGCGCCAGCGCGCCCTCCGCGTCCCAGCCCGCCCACGGGGGCAGCGACCGCGGGCCGATCAGCCCCTGCCCCTCGGCCCACCGGCGCCACTGCGGGGCGCAGAAATGGTGGTGGACGTCGATCACCGCGCGGCTGCCGTCGTCCTCCTCCCCGGCCACCGTCCCGGCCCCGGCCCCCGCCGCCGTCCCCGCGTCCTGCCGTGCCGCTCCACCGACGGCCAGGCCGCCCGCACCGTATTCCGGCATGTGCGCATTTCCCTCTCGTCGGCCCGCGAATCGAAAACCACCGCACACCCTAGGACGGCTCCCGGAAACCGGCACCCGGACATTCCGCAGGGGGAGCTTTCGGCTCCGAACGGGTCAATCGGGTTTCGCCCTCGATCCGGCACGGGAAAGGAGCCGACTGTCAATTCCGGGTTACCCGAAAGGTCTGGGCGCGTGACGACTGAACCGACTACCACGGCGGGTGACGGTCTCGCGCTGCACGAAGCGGTGGCGGCCGCGACGAAGAGCACGCCCGAATACCGGCAGTGCCCCTACCCGGTCTACCGGACCCTGCGCGAACAGGCCCCCATCGCCCGCCTCACCCCGGGCCACGGCGTGGACACGTACCTGATCACCCGCTACGAGGACGCCCACGCCATCCTCGCCGACCCCCGGATCGGCAAGGACATGCACGAGGGCATCGACCTCTACCACGCCCTGTTCGGGGACCTGTGCGAGGCGCTCGACGACAATCTGCTCTTCGCCGACCCGCCCCGGCACACCCGGCTGCGCCACATCGCCAAGACCGCCTTCACCCCGCGCCACATCCACGCGCTCCGCCCGCACATCGAGGAGCTCGCCCACGGGCTGCTCGACCGCTGCCCCACGGACCGGCCGGTCGATCTGATGCAGGCCTTCGCGCTGCCGCTGCCCGTCATGGTCATCTGCGAACTGCTCGGCATCGTCGGCCAGGAGCGGACCGAGGTCCTCAAGTGGTTCGCCGTCGTGACGCGCTCGCGCTTCAACAAGGACCTCAAGGGCGACCTGGAAGAGGCCGAGATCTGGCTGCGCGACTACTTCGCCCGGCACATCCACCGGACCCGGCAGCAGCCCACGGACGACTTCCTGACGATGCTGGTGGAGACGCCGCACGAGGAAGAGCCGCTGACCGACGACGAACTCGTGTCGATGATCTGGGTCCTGCTCTTCGCCGGGCACAAGACGACCACCCTCCAGATCGGCAATTGCGTCTTCAGCCTCCTCACCCACCCCGACCAGCTCCGGGCGGTCCAGGAGAACCGGGAACTGCTGCCGCAGGCGATCGAGGAAATGCAGCGTTTCGAGGGCTCGGTGGAAACCTCCACCTTCCGGTACGCGCTGGAGGACGTGGAAATCGGCGGGACGGTCATTCCGAAGGGCGCGGTCGTGCAGATCGCGCTGAACTCCGCCAACCGCGACCCGGAGAAATTCCCCGACCCGGACACCCTGGACTTCACCCGGGAGGGGCTGCAGAGCAGCCACCTCGGTTTCGGTTACGGGGCCCACTACTGCCTGGGCGCCCCGCTGGCCCGGCTGGAGCTGGAGATCTGCCTGACGGCGCTGCTCGACCGCTTCCCCGACATGGTCCTGGCCATGCCGACGCCGGCGGAGGGGGACTGGCTCAAGGGCCCGTTCCCGGCCTTCCGCGGGCTGGAGCGGCTGCCCGTCGCGCTGGATCCCTCGCGGACGGTCGACGACTGGACCGCGGGGAACTGACCGGGGCCCGAGCCCCGGAGGGAGCCCTCCGCCCCTGACCGGCGGAGGGCTTTCGCACGCCCCGCTCCGCCCCGCCCCGGCCGGACCCCGCCCCGGCCGCGCCTCAGGGGCCCGCCAGGGCCGGGTCCACCACCGTTTCGCCCATCGACGCCCGCCGCAGGCACTCCGCCAGCTCCTCGACCGGCCCGTCCCGCAGGACCAGCCCCGCCGCGCCCGCCGCCAGGACCGACTCCCGCAGCCCCGGGTGCGCCGAGCCCGTGGCAACCAGCACCCGGCACTCCGGGTCCTCGGCCAGCAGGGCCGCCACCGAGGCGGGGTCCTCGACGAGCGCCACCACCGGCCGCTCCGCCGGCGAGGCCACCACCTCGATGTCCGGCTGGAGGCCGAGGCGGACCGCGAGCGGCGGATTCGGCGGGTCCAGCAGGACGCGCAGGGAGCGGGCGGGCCGGTGCGCCACGGGCATCTCATCCACCGCCGCAGGCTACCGGCCGGCCCTCCGGGCGGGCGGCAACACGCCCCGCACCACGCTTATCTGACGCGAAGTCAGCAGCCTTCTTCCCAACCGCGGGGGTGTGCGTTATACATTCCCTCAGCCGCTTCCTAGAACGCGTTCTAGAACCGGCTCCGCATGCGACCTCGGTGCGGCCGACGGTGCGGACGGCCGCACCGAGGTCTTCCAGAGAGCAGAAGGAGCAGCATCCGAATGCCGATCGATGCCGCCAGGGCCCTCGCCGCCGACCCCCGCCAGGGGGAGATCGGCTGGGACCACAAGGACGTCCAGCTCTACCACCTCGGCCTCGGCGCCGGCTCGTCCCTGCACGGGAACAGCCTGGCCACCGACCCGGACGAACTGCGCTACACCCTGGAGTCCAAGCTCCACGTGCTCCCCAGCTTCGCGACCGTGGCCGGCGCCGGCATGGCCATGCTCGGCGGGCTCGCGGCCCCCGGCATCGAGGTCAACCTGGCGAACGTCCTGCACGGCGGGCACAGCATCGAGCTGCACCGGCCGATCCCCGTCAAGGGCCGGGCCACCTCCTCCTCCAAGGTCGCCGCCGTCTACGACAAGGGCAAGGCGGCCGTGATCGTGCTGCGCTCCGAGGTCGCCGACGCCGACGGCCCGCTGTGGACCAGCGACGCGCAGATCTTCGTCCGCGGGGAGGGCGGCTTCGGGGGCGACCGCGGCCCCTCCGTCCGCGAAGAGCTGCCCGATCGCGCCCCCGACCGCACCGAGGAGCGGCCGATCCGGGAGGAACAGGCCCTGCTCTACCGGCTCTCCGGGGACTGGAACCCGCTGCACGCCGACCCCGAGTTCGCCAAGCTGGCCGGCTTCGACAAACCGATCCTGCACGGCCTGTGCTCGTACGGGATGACCCTGAAGGCCGTCGTCGACACCGTCCTCGGCGGGGACGTCTCCCGCGTGCGCGCCTACCGCACCCGGTTCGCCGGGATCGTCTTCCCAGGGGAGACCTTGCGCATCCGGATGTGGCAGGAGCCCGGCCGCGTCCTGGTCTCGGTGACCGCCGCCGAACGCGACGACGCCCCGGTCCTCGCCGACACCATCGTCGAGCACGCGTAACACCCGGGCACGCGCACACGCCCCGGGTGCACGCACACGGCCCCGGAGACACCCACACACCCCGGAGACACCCACACGCCCCGGACGCACGCACCCGCCCGGTTACCCGCACACGCCCAGGCACACGCCCCTAAGGAGCCGCACCGTGCGCGCAGCACTGCTGAGCGAGATAGGCCAGGACAAGCTCGAGGTCGTCGACGACATGGAGGCCGTGGGCCTGGGCCCGGGCAAGGTGCGGATCCGCATCAAGGCCACCGGCCTGTGTCACTCCGACCTCTCCGCGATGAGCGGTGTCCTGCCGCAGCCCGCACCCTTCATCCCCGGCCACGAGGGCTCCGGGGTGATCACCGGCGTCGGCGAGGGGGTCACCGGCCACAAGGAGGGCGACCGGGTCCTCGTCTGCTGGCTGCCGCCGTGCGGGCACTGCGCCGCCTGCAGGCGCGGCCAGGGACACCTGTGCCTGGAGAGCCTGGTCAACGCGGGCATCCCCAACTTCCGCCGGGCCGGCGGGGAGGTCTTCGGCTTCGCCGCGACCGGCACCTTCGCCGAGGAGATCGTCGTCGCCGCCAACTGCGCCGTCCCGATCCCCGACGACGTGCCCTTCGACATCGCCGCCCTCATCGGCTGCGGGGTCACCACCGGACTCGGCGCGGCCATCAACACCGCGAAGGTGGAGGCGGGTTCCTCGGTCGCCGTCATCGGCTGCGGCGGGGTCGGCATCTCCGTCATCCAGGGCGCCAAGGTGCAGGGAGCCGCGCAGATCATCGCCGTCGACCCGGTGGAGTCCCGGCGCGAGGCGGCCCTGCGCTTCGGGGCGACCGAGGCGGTCGCCCCCGACGCCTTCGACGACGCCAAGGCCCGGATCACCTCGGGCGAGGGCTTCGACTACGTCTTCGAGGTCGTCGGCAAGTCCGCCACCGCCGGCACCGCCTACCGGATGACCCGGCGCGGCGGCTCGGTGGTGATCGTCGGGGCGGGCGCCCTCGACGACAACTTCCAGATCGACATGTTCTCGCTGTTCTTCGACGAGAAGAAGATCCTCCCCTCCCTGTACGGGGGCGGGGACGTGCTCCGCTCCTACGCGCGCACCATCGAGCTGTGGCGGGCCGGCCGGATCGACCTGGCGGGCCTGATCACCCACCGGGTGCGGCTCACCGAGATCAACGAGGCCCTCGACCAGATGCGTACGGGCGCGGCCCTGCGCACCTGCATCGAGATCTGACGCCCCGCCGACCGATCCGTTCTGAGAGGAATCCGGTACATGTCACTGCCACTTGAGGGGCTCAGCGCCATCGTCACCGGCGCCGGCCGGGGACTCGGCCGGGCCGAGGCGCTCGAACTGGCCCGGCTCGGCGCGAGCGTGGTCGTCAACGACTTCGGCCAGAGCGGGCGCGACGGCTCCGGGGAGGCCTCGGCCGCCCCGGCGGAGGAGGTCGCCGCGGAGATCCGTGCGGCGGGCGGGCAGGCGGTGGCGCACCTCGGGGACGTGGCCGACTTCGAACAGGCGCGGGAGCTCGTCGAGCTGGCCGTCTCCAGCTTCGGGAAGCTGGACGTCCTGGTCAACAACGCGGGCATCCTGCGCGACCGGATGGTCTTCTCGATGTCGGAGGACGAATGGGACTCGGTGATCCGGGTCCACCTCAAGGGCCACTTCAACACCACCCACTTCGCCTCCGCCCACTGGCGCGAGCGCTCCAAGGCGGCGGGCGGCCCGGTGTACGGGCGGATCGTGAACACCTCCTCCGAGGCCTTCCTCGGCGGTTCGGCCGGCCAGCCCAACTACGCGGCGGCCAAGGGTGGCATCGTGGGCCTGACCACCTCGACCGCCCTGGCCCTGGCCAAGTACGGGGTGACGGCGAACGCCATCTGCCCGCGCGCCCGCACCCGGATGACCGAGGACGTCTTCGCCGGCTTCCAGGTCCCGGAGGAGGGCCGGCTCGACCCGCTGGCCCCCGAGCACGTCGCCCCGCTGGTCGGCTACCTCGCCTCCCCGGCCTCGGCGAGGGCGAACGGCCAGCTGTTCGTGGTGCACGGCGGGATCGTCGTGGTGATGGAACGCCCGCGGGTGGCGGCCAAGTTCGACACCTCGAAGGAGGTCTTCTCGTTCGAGGAGCTCGACTCCCTCCTCAGCCCGCACTACGCGTCCCGTCCGGCGAACGAGACCTTCGCGGCGGCCGAGGTGCTGGGCCTCAAGCACGACTGACCCCCCCGCCCGCGAGGTCCCGTCCCCGCCGGCCGCCCGCGGGGGCGGGACCTCGCGGGCGGATCCGGCCCGGCTCAGCTCGGCTTCCCGAGGCCGGCCAGCAGTCCGCGCGGATCGAAGGTCACCCGGATCCGGCTGATCCTCCCGTCCTCCACGTGCATCCAGTTCGCCGTCGGCGCGGGCGGCGCGATGCTCGTGCACAGTTCGAACCAGGTGATCACCTCGTCCCCCTCGGCCACCCGCACCTTCACGTCGATCCGCTCCAGCACCCGACCGAGCCCCTTCAGCCCGGCCAGCGCCTCCTCCGTCCCCTGCGCCGTGCCCAGCGCCCCGACGAAGTCGACGTCATCGGCCAGCAGGCCGCGCATGGTGTCGAAGTCGCCCGCCTCCCAGGCGGTGAAGTAGGTCTCGGCAAGCTCTCGTGCGGTCTTCGTCTTCGTCGTCGTCTCCATGACTCCATCCTCCCGAGCCCCTGTCCATCCGTCCAACAGATGGATCAGATGCCAGTTATCATCATCGGATATGGAGATGCACCAGCTGCGCTACTTCGCCGCCGTCGTGGACGAGGGCACCTTCACCGGCGCCGCCCACCGGCTGCACGTCAGCCAGTCCGGCGTCAGCACCCAGGTGGCCAAGCTGGAGCGCGAGCTGGGCCACGCCCTCTTCGACCGCTCCGGCCGCCAGGTGCGCCTCACCCCGGCCGGCGAGGCCGTCCTCCCCCTCGCGAAGAGCGCCCTGGCCACCCTCGACGCCATCCGGCACACCGCGGCCGAGTTCGCCGACGCCGTACGCGGCCGGGTCCGGCTCGGGATGGTCATGGGCTGCTCCATCCCGCCCTTCCTGGACACCCTCGCCGACCTCGGCCGCAGCCACCCCGGGATCGAACTCGGCCTGCACGAGGGCCACTCCGAAGACCTCCAGTCCCAGGTCCTCGCCGGCTCCCTCGACCTGGCCCTGATCGGGTACGCGGGTGAGGCCGCCGGGGGCCTGGAGGCGGACGTCGTGATCGACGAGCCGATCGCCGCCGTCGTCCCGGCCGGGCACCCCCTCGACCGGACGGAACTGCCCCTCGCCGCCCTGCGCGGCGAGAAGGTCCTCTGCCTCCCGCCGGGCACGGGCATCCGCGCCGCCTACGAGGACTCCTGCCGCCGCGCCGGCCTCGACCCGCGCGTGGACCTCGAAGCCAGCTCCCCGGCCGCCCTGCTCCGCCTCGCCGAGCGCGGCGCGGGGGTCGCCGTCCTCAGCGCCTCCTCCGCGCAGGGCGCCGGCGTGCGGGCCGTCCCGTTCGCCGACGCCGCCACGCACGCCCGGCTCGGCCTCGTCACCCGCCCCGGCCAGCACTCACCGGCCGCCCGGCTCCTGCGCACCAGACTCCTGGCCGCCCTACGGGCCACCTGAACCCCTACCGGTCGAGGAAGGCGAGCGCCCCGCGCAGGTCCTCGGGCCCGCGGAAGTGGACGCCCGTCATCCCGAGCGCGACGGCGGCCTCCACGTTCTCCCTCCGGTCGTCCACGAACAGACAGCGCTCCGGGGCGGCCCCCGCCCGGCCGACGGCGATCGCGTAGATCTCCGGGTCGGGCTTGGCGACCCCTTCCAGGGCGCTGTTGACCACGTGGTCCGCGAGGTCCGTCAGCCCCATCGCCGCCAGGTCCTCCTCCAGGTCCAGCGCGGCATTGGTCACCAGGACCACCGACAGCCCCGCCGTACGCGCCCCGCGCAGGGCGGAGACGACGGCCCCGTCCGCCCGGAAGGGGGACCGGGCCAGCGCCCCGGCCAGCTCCCGCGCCCGCTGCGCGGGCACCCGTACCCCGCCGTCCAGGCCCCCGAGCCGGTCGGCGACCTGCTCCACCCACTGGTCCTTGGTGATCTGGCCCAGCACCAGCGGCCCGCCCTGCTGCGGGTGGAACGCCACCGACGCCGTCGTCCCCTCCGGGAGGCCGGCCGCGCGTTCCAGCTCGGTCAGCCGGGAGGAGTCGTAGAACCGGATGACGTTGTCTAGGTCGCACAGGACAGCGTCGAAGGGCCTGGCCGGGGTCGCCGTACCGGGGGCCGGGGAAGTCGTCGTCATGTCCCTTCCCTATCACGCCGGTTCGTACGGGGATCAGCCCAGCGGGGCCTGCTGCAGCGGTACCGGGCGGGGGGCCGGCTTCGGGGGCGGGTCCAGGCGTACGGGTGGGGGCGGGGCGGCCGGCTGGCTCAGCCCGACGATCCCGCAGGGGACCTCCGGCGTGGCGTACGGGAGCCGCAGCCGGCCCTCCGGCGTCCACAGGCCGGTGC
>NZ_JZWV01000958.1 GCF_000966975.1 Streptomyces katrae
CCACAGGGCGAGCCCCGTCCCGCCGACGCGCAGGGCGACCCCGCAGGTCTCCGGCATCAGGATCTGGCCGGGCTGCACCGCGAACGGGTGGGCGTCCTCCAGCCGCAGGCACTCGGGGAAGCGGACCGGCCGGGCGCTGCCCAGCACCCCCCAGCCGAGCCGCGGCTCGCCCGGCGCGTCCGAGCGGATCAGCAGCAGCCCGCTGTCCGGGGCCGCCATCAGCAGCCGGTCGTCACTGTCCTCGGAGATCTGCAGGAGCGGGGTGACCACCCCGCCCCGGGTCAGGTCCACGGCCACGGCCTTGACCCGGCCGTCCTGCTCCCGGTCCAGCGACAGCAGCCGGCCCGCACGGTCCAGCCAGACCCCGCCGGAGCAGCGGCCCGGCAGCACGGCGGCCCGCCGCGGCCCGTCGTAGCCGTGCCCGGCGACCTGCCAGACGGTGGTCTCCCCGTCCCCCACCGCCAGGGCGTAGGCCGCGCTCCCGTCGGGGGAGGGCGGCAGCAGCCGGACCCGCAGCCCCTCCTCGGCCTCGATCCCGCCGAGCCGGCGCTCCCCGGTGCGGGGCCCGGCGCCGGCGCCCGCGGCACGGGGGCCCGTGTACGTACCCGACGGGTAGAGCAGGGCGAACGCGTGCCGGTCGGCGACCCGGCGGTGGATCAGCACCCGCCCGTCGGCCAGCGGCAGCACCTCGCTGTCCGCCTCCTCCGGCTGCGCGAGCGGCAACGGCACCGCGTACGGCTCCGGCCCGCCCAGCGTCCACCGCTCGGGATAGCGGGCCTCACCCTCCCCGGCCAGCCGCGCGGCGTACGCCCCGTCGGTGGTGATCGTGAGGGGGGCGGTCGTGGTCATCTCGGTGGCACAGACAGTCATCCGGCCGTCACCTCCGGGGAGGAAACTAGGTTTCGCACTTCCGGCCGGACAACGCGACCGCGCACGCTTCACACGTACGGGTGGCGGCCCCGCGGTTCTCCGGCACGGGGCGGGGCGGTTGTGCTGTTGATATCGGGGCGATTGCGGTCAGATGAGGTAAACCTTGCCTCAGTGGGGCACGCCGACGGCCCGGGTGACCGGCCACTACCCCCGGCCGCCCCCTGCCCGGGGGACAGGCTGGGCGGTCGCCACGGACGGTAGCCTTGGCCCGTGCCCTCTCTCTCTGAAGTCATCGCCGCGCTGGACGCTCTCTGGCCCCCTCGCGGGCCGAGCAGTGGGACGCCGTCGGCACCGTCTGCGGCGACCCCGACGCCGAGGTCACCCGGGTGCTGTTCGCCGTGGACCCCGTACAGGAGATCGTCGACGAGGCGCTGAAGCTCGGCGCCGACCTGGTCGTCACCCACCACCCCCTCTACCTGCGCGGCACCACCACCGTCGAGGCGGGCACCTTCAAGGGCCGCGTCGTGCACACGCTGATCAAGAACGACATCGCGCTGCACGTCGCCCACACCAACGCCGACACCGCCGACCCCGGGGTCTCCGACGCCCTCGCCGGAGCCCTCGACCTGCGCGTCACCGGCCCCCTCGTGCCCGACCCGACCGACCCGTCCGGCCGCCGCGGCCTCGGCCGGATCTGCGAGCTCGACCACCCCGAGACCCTGCGCGAGTTCACCGCCCGCGCCGCCGCCCGGCTCCCGCGCACCGCGCAGGGCATCCGCGTCGCCGGCGACCCCGACGCCCTGATCCGTACCGTCGCCGTCAGCGGCGGCTCCGGCGACAGCCTCTTCGCGCAGGTCCGCGCCGCCGGCGTGGACGCCTTCCTCACCGCCGACCTGCGTCACCACCCGGTCTCCGAGGCCCGCGAGCAGAGCCCGCTCGCCCTCGTCGACGCCGCCCACTGGGCCACCGAGTGGCCCTGGTGCGAGCAGGCCGCGGCCCAGCTCGACGCCATCTCCGAGCGCCACGGCTGGGGTCTGCGGACCCACGTCTCGCGCACGGTCACCGACCCCTGGACGGCGCACGCGCCGTCCGAAACCACCCCTTCTAGTGTCTCTGGAGCCCCCAACTGAACGCCGAGCCCGCCGACCAGATCCGACTTCTCGACGTCCAGGCCCTGGACGTCCGGCTGTCGCAGCTCGCCCACAAGCGCAAGTCGCTGCCGGAGCACGCCGAGGTCGACTCCCTGACCAAGGACCTCAGCCAGCAGCGCGACCTGCTCGTCGCCGCCCAGACGCAGGCCAGCGACGCCGCCCGCGAGCAGACCAAGGCCGAGCAGGACGTCGACCAGGTGCGCCAGCGCGCGGCCCGCGACCAGCAGCGCCTGGAGTCGGGCGTCGGCATCTCGGCGAAGGACCTGGCGAACCTGCAGAGCGAGGTCGCCTCGCTCGCCAAGCGCCAGGCCGACCTTGAGGACGTCGTCCTGGAGGTCATGGAGCGCCTGGAGGGCGCCCAGGAGCGCGTCACCGAGATCACCGGGCGGGTCTCCGCGCTGGAGTCCAAGCTGGCCGACGCCACCGCGCGCCGCGACGCCGCCACCGGTGAACTGGACGCCGAGGCCGCGAAGACCGCCAAGGACCGCGAGGTCGTCGTCGCCTCCATGCCGGCCGACCTGATGGCCCTGTACGAGAAGATCCGCGTCAAGCAGGGCGGCGTGGGCGCCGCCCGCCTGTACCAGCGCCGTTGCGAGGGCTGCCGCCTGGAGCTCGACATGGCCGAGATCAACGAGATCAAGGCCGCCGCCCGCGACCAGGTCGTACGCCACGACAACTGCGGCCGCATCCTGGTCCGTACGGCGGACTCGGGCATCTGATGCCGCGTTTCGTCGTGGAGGCCGACGGCGGCTCCCGGGGCAACCCGGGTCCCGCCGGCTACGGCGCGGTCGTCCTGGACCCGGTCACGGGGGAGACCCTGGCCGAACGCGCCGAGTTCATCGGCGTCGCGACGAACAACGTCGCCGAGTACCGGGGCCTGATCGCAGGCCTGAAGGCCGCCCGTGAACTGGCCCCCGACGCGGAGGTCCGGGTCCGGATGGACTCGAAGCTCGTCGTGGAACAGATGTCGGGCCGCTGGAAGATCAAGCACCCCGACATGAAGCCGCTGGCGGCGGAGGCCGCGACGGTCCTGCCGCCCGCGCAGGTCACGTACGAGTGGATCCCGCGCGAGCGCAACAAGCACGCGGACCGCCTGGCCAACGAGGCGATGGACGCGGGCCGCCACGGCAGGCAGTGGGAACCCCCCGCCCCCGCGCCCGCCCTCACCCCGGCGGGCCCCCCGGGCGACGCGGCGAAGGGCGCGGCGGCGGTCCGCGCGGCCATGGCCTCCGGCGGTGGCACGAGGACGGGCGCGTCCGGTGCCTCCGTCGGCGCGGCGGGAGCCCGCGCGGCCACGGCCCCCGTC
>NZ_JZWV01000959.1 GCF_000966975.1 Streptomyces katrae
GGCGACGGGCGCGCAGCGCCCGTACGGGGTCAGGGGCACAGCCCCTGGGAACGGAGGAAGGGCGGGTAGGGGACAGCCCCGCGCAGCGGGGAAGCCGGGCGGCGGTACGGTTCGTTGTCGGACGGCGCCAGTAGGGTGGTTGGCATGGCCGACCCTTCCAGCTACCGACCCGGGGAGATTCCCGACTCCCCGGGGGTATACAGGTTCCGCGACGAGCACCGACGGGTGATCTACGTCGGGAAGGCCAAGAGCCTGCGCCAGCGGCTGGCCAGCTACTTCCAGGACATCGCCGGTCTGCACCCCCGGACCGCCACCATGGTGACGACGGCCGCATCCGTCGAGTGGACCGTCGTCTCCACCGAGGTCGAGGCGCTCCAGCTGGAGTACTCCTGGATCAAGGAGTACGACCCCCGGTT
Organism: Streptomyces katrae; assembly: GCF_000966975.1. GTDB lineage: Bacteria > Actinomycetota > Actinomycetes > Streptomycetales > Streptomycetaceae > Streptomyces > Streptomyces katrae. The sequence continues at coordinate 417 of NZ_JZWV01000959.1, forward strand.
CAACGTGAAGTACCGGGACGACAAGAGCTACCCCTCGCTCGCCGTCACGCTCAACGAGGAGTACCCCCGCGTACAGGTCATGCGCGGGCCCAAGAAGAAGGGCGTGCGGTACTTCGGGCCGTACGGGCACGCCTGGGCGATCCGCGAGACCGTCGACCTCATGCTCCGGGTGTTCCCGGTGCGCACCTGCTCCGCCGGGGTGTTCAAGCGGTCCGCCCAGATCGGGCGGCCCTGCCTGCTCGGGTACATCGGCAAGTGCTCGGCGCCCTGCGTCGGCCGGATCAGCCCCGAGGACCACCGGGAACTCGCCGAGGAATTCTGCGACTTCATGGCCGGCCGCACCGGCACCTACCTCTCCCGGCTGGAGAAGGAGATGCAGGCGGCTGCCGAGGAGATGGAGTACGAGAAGGCCGCCCGGCTGCGCGACGACATAGGGGCCCTGCGCCGGGCCATGGAGAAGAACGCCGTCGTCCTGGCCGACGCCACCGACGCCGACCTGATCGCCGTCGCCGAGGACGAGCTCGAAGCGGCCGTGCAGATCTTCCACGTCCGCGGCGGCCGGGTCCGCGGACAGCGCGGCTGGGTCACCGACAAGGTCGAGGCCGTCGACACCGCCGGTCTCGTCGAGCACGCCCTCCAGCAGCTGTACGGGGAGGAGAGCGGGGAGAGCGTGCCCAAGGAGGTGCTCGTCCCGGTCGTCCCGGACGACGCGGCCGCGCTCGGGCAGTGGCTGGCGCAGCGGCGCGGATCGCAGGTCAGCCTGCGCGTCCCGCAGCGCGGGGACAAGAAGTCCCTCATGGAGACCGTCCACCGCAACGCCCAGCAGTCCCTCGCCCTGCACAAGACCAAGCGCGCCGCCGACCTCACCACCCGCTCCCGGGCCCTGGAGGAGATCGCCGAGGCCCTGGAGCTGGACGGGGCGCCCCTGCGCATCGAGTGCTTCGACATCTCCCACCTCCAGGGGGACGACGTCGTGGCCTCCATGGTCGTCTTCGAGGACGGGCTCGCCCGCAAGAGCGAGTACCGGCGCTTCCAGGTCAAGGGTCGTGTCGGAGACACGCAGGTCTGGCACGGCGAGGGGCAGGACGACGTCCGGTCCATGCACGAGGTCGTCTCCCGCCGCTTCCGGCGCTACCTCCAGGAGAAGCTGAAGACGGGGGAGTGGGCCCCCGAGGACGGCGAGCCCGGCGGGCCCGAGGACGACGGGCGGCCCAAGCGGTTCGCGTACCCGCCCCAGCTCGTCGTCGTCGACGGCGGGCAGCCCCAGGTGGCGGCGGCCAAGCGGGCCCTGGACGAGCTCGGCATCGACGACATCGCCGTCTGCGGCCTCGCCAAGCGGCTGGAGGAGGTCTGGCTGCCCGGCGAGGACGACCCCGTGGTCCTGCCCCGCACCAGCGAGGGCCTCTACCTGCTCCAGCGGGTGCGTGACGAAGCCCACCGCTTCGCCATCCAGTACCAGCGCAGCAAGCGCGGAAAGCGCCTGAAAGCGGGCCCGCTGGACGAGGTGCCCGGCCTCGGCGAGAGCCGCAGGCTCGCCCTCGTGAAGCACTTCGGTTCGGTGAAGAAGCTGAGACAGGCGACAATCGACCAGATCTGCGAGGTCCCCGGTATAGGCCGCAAGACGGCCGAGACCGTGGCCGCGGCCCTCGCCCGGGCCGTCCCCGCCGGTCCTGCCGTCAACACGGCGACAGGAGAGATCATTGAGGACGAGGCCCCCGCGCCTGCGGGGACGCCGTCCGATCGGGGGACCGAGCAATGACCGAGCACGAGACCGAGCACGACCGAGACGGAGCACAGGTGAGTACGGGCACGACAGTGGAGCCCGGCGACAACGCCGAGACGGCCATCCCCGAGCTGGTGATCATCTCCGGGATGTCCGGAGCCGGCCGCAGCACGGCGGCCAAGTGCCTGGAGGACCTCGGCTGGTTCGTCGTCGACAACCTGCCGCCGGCGCTGATCCCCACCATGGTGGAGCTCGGCGCCCGCTCCCAGGGCAACGTGGCGCGTATCGCCGTCGTCGTCGACGTCCGCGGACGCCAGTTCTTCGACGCCCTGCGCGAATCCCTCGCCGACCTGGAGGCCCGCGGGGTCACCCGGCGCATCGTCTTCCTGGAGTCCTCCGACGACGCGCTGGTCCGCCGCTTCGAGTCGGTCCGCCGCCCGCACCCCCTCCAGGGCGACGGCCGCATCGTCGACGGCATCGCCGCCGAGCGCGACCTGCTGCGCGAGCTGCGCGGCGACGCCGACCTGGTCATCGACACCTCCAGCCTGAACGTGCACGAGCTGCGCGCCAAGATGGACGCCCAGTTCGCGGGCGACGAGGAGCCCGAGCTGCGGGCCACCGTGATGTCCTTCGGCTTCAAGTACGGCCTGCCCGTCGACGCCGACCTCGTCGTCGACTGCCGCTTCATCCCCAACCCGCACTGGGTCCCGGAGCTGCGCCCCTTCACCGGGCTCAACGAGGAGGTGTCGGGCTACGTCTTCAGCCAGCCCGGCGCCAAGGAGTTCCTCGACCGCTACACCGAGCTGCTCCAGCTCATCGCCGCCGGCTACCGCCGCGAGGGCAAGCGGTACGTGACCATCGCCGTCGGCTGCACCGGCGGCAAGCACCGCAGCGTCGCCATGTCCGAGAAGCTCGCCGCCCGCCTCGCCTCCGAGGGAGTCGAGACCGTCGTCGTCCACCGGGACATGGGGCGCGAGTGACCGGACGGAGCCTGCGGCTGCGCCGCCTGCGCCGTCTGACCCCCGCCCGGGGCGAGGACGGCGCGGGCCGCGCCGGCCGCCGCGGGGCGGCCAAGGTGGTCGCGCCCAAGGTCGTCGCCCTCGGCGGCGGCATGGGCCTGTCGGCCTCCCTCGCCGCCCTGCGCCGGATCACCGGCGAACTCACCGCGGTGGTCACCGTCGCCGACGACGGCGGTTCCAGCGGGCGGCTCCGCGAGGAGCTGAGCGTGCTGCCCCCCGGCGACCTGCGCAAGGCGCTGGCCGCGCTGTGCGGGGACGACGACTGGGGCCAGACCTGGGCCCGGGTCATCCAGCACCGCTTCCAGTCCCAGGGCGACCTGCACGGGCACGCCGTCGGCAACCTGCTGATCGTCGCCCTGTGGGAACAGCTCGGCGACCCCGTCCAGGCCCTCGACCTGGTGGGGAGGCTGCTCGGGGCGCAGGGCCGGGTGCTGCCGATGTCGGCGGTGCCGCTGGAGCTCCAGGCCCTGGTCAAGGGGCACGATCCGGCGCGCCCGGACGAGGTGGACACCGTCCGGGGCCAGGCCACCGTGGCCCTCACCCCGGGCGAGGTGCTCTCCGTCCAGGTCGTGCCGGGCGACCCGCCGGCCGTGCCGGAGGCCGTCGCCGCCGTGCTCGACGCCGACTGGGTGGTGCTCGGGCCGGGATCCTGGTTCTCCTCCGTCATCCCGCACCTGCTGGTGCCGGAGCTGCTCGACGCGCTGGTGGCGACGAAGGCCCGGAAGGTCCTCTCGCTGAACCTCGCGCCCCAGCCGGGCGAAACAGAGGGCTTCTCTCCGCAGCGTCATTTGGAGGTTTTGGCCCGACACGCCCCTAAACTCGCCCTGGACGTGGTGCTGGCCGACGAGGCCGCCGTGCCCGACCGCGAGTCCCTCGCCGATGCCGCGAAGCGCTTCGGTGCGGCGGTCGAGCTGGCGCCGGTGGCCAGGCAGGACGGCTCTCCGAAGCACGACCCGGAGCTGCTGGCCGCCGCGTACGACCGTATTTTTCGGATGCATGGAAGGATCGGCCCATGGCGATGACGCCTGCCCATGGCGATGACGCCTGCGGTGAAGGATGAGATCTCCCGCCTCCCCGTCACCCGGACCTGCTGCAGGAAGGCGGAGGTCTCGGCGATCCTTCGGTTCGCGGGCGGCCTGCACCTGGTGAGCGGCCGGATCGTCATCGAGGCGGAGCTGGACACCGGGATCGCCGCCAGACGGCTGCGCAAGGACATCCTGGAGATCTTCGGCCACTCCTCCGACCTGGTGGTCATGGCCCCCGGCGGCCTGCGCCGGGGCAGCCGCTTCGTCGTCCGGGTCGTCGCCGGAGGGGACCAGCTGGCACGCCAGACGGGCCTCGTCGACGGCCGCGGACGCCCCATCCGGGGGCTCCCGCCGCAGGTGGTCTCCGGGGCGACCTGTGACGCCGAGGCGGCCTGGCGCGGTGCCTTCCTGGCTCACGGCTCCCTCACCGAGCCGGGCCGGTCCTCCTCCCTGGAGGTCACCTGCCCCGGCCCCGAGGCAGCCCTGGCCCTGGTGGGCGCCGCCCGGCGGCTCTCCATCGCCGCCAAGGCGCGCGAGGTGCGCGGCGTGGACCGGGTCGTCGTCCGCGACGGCGACGCGATCGGCGCCCTGCTGACCCGCCTCGGCGCCCACGAGTCGGTGCTGGCCTGGGAGGAGCGGCGGATGCGGCGCGAGGTGCGCGCCACCGCCAACCGCCTAGCCAACTTCGACGACGCCAACCTGCGCCGCTCGGCGCGGGCCGCGGTCGCCGCCGGAGCCCGGGTCCAGCGCGCGCTGGAGATCCTCGGCGAGGAGGTCCCCGAGCACCTCGCCGCGGCCGGCCGGCTGCGCATGGAGCACAAGCAGGCCTCCCTGGAGGAGCTGGGCGCGCTCGCCGACCCGCCGCTGACCAAGGACACCGTCGCCCGCCGCTGACCAAGGACGCCGTCGCCGGCCGGATCCGCCGCCTGCTGGCGATGGCCGACAAGCGGGCGCAGGACCTCGGGATCCCCGGGACCGAGTCCAACCTGGACCTCAGCGAGGAGCTGGCCGACAACATGGCCGGCTGAACCTGCCGAGCCGTACGCCCCTGCGCAGGGCGTTCGGGCCCGCACGGTCACCCGTGCGGGCCCGTTCCCGTTTGTCCCATTGACATGAGCATCGTCCGATCGTGAGCCTGGCCCCCGAACGCTTTCGTGGCTGACGACGCCCAGGGGGGCACATGAGGCAACGCGCGAGAACGATCCTCGCGGCAAGCGCACTCGTCATCGGAACCACACTGGCCGCACTGCCCGCGGCGGCCCAGGCACAGCCCGCGTCCGGCGCCGCCCCCGGCGCCGACGAGGTCCGCGTCTACGACGCGGACATCACCCGGGAGCAGGTCCCGCTCGTCCTCGCCGCCGGCCAGGACGCCCACGAACTCGCCGAGCGGGCGCCCGAGGCCGGGACCGCGAAGGTCGAGCTCTACCTCACCGGGGAGCAGGCCCGGGGGCTCGCCGCCCAGGGGGTCAGGCTCGCCGAGCGCAAGGTGTCCGCCCAGGGGCTGGCCCGCGCCAAGGCCGCCGGGGACGGGGTGTTCCGCCCCTACAGCGGCAAGGGCGGCCTCCAGGAGGAGATCCTGCGGACCGCGCAGCAGAACCCCGGCCTCACCAAGGTCGTCTCCATCGGCAAGACAGTCCAGGGCAAGGACATCCTCGCCCTCAAGGTCACCAAGGACGCCGGGAGGACCCGCGACGGCGACAGGCCCTCCGTGCTCTACATGTCCAACCAGCACGCCCGCGAGTGGATCACCCCCGAGATGACCCGGCGGCTGATGCACCACACCCTCGACAACTACGGCAAGGACGCCCGGATCACCAAGCTGGTGGACTCCACCGAGCTGTGGTTCCTGCTCTCCGCCAACCCCGACGGCTACGACTACACGTTCACCTCGGACGGCGCCCGGCTGTGGCGCAAGAACCTCCACGACAACAACGGCGACGGAAAGATCACCGCAGTGGACGGGGTCGACCTGAACCGCAACTTCGCCTACAAGTGGGGCTACGACGACGAGGGTTCCTCCCCGACCCCCTCCAGCGAGACCTATCGCGGCCCCAAGGCGCAGTCCGAGCCCGAGACCGTCGCCCTCGACTCCTTCGAGAAGCGGATCGGCTTCCGGTACGCCGTCAACTACCACTCCGCGTCCGAACTCCTGCTGTACGGGGTGGGCTGGCAGGTCGCCACCCCCACCCCGGACGACGTCGCCTACAAGGCGCTCGCCGGCACCCCGGAGCACCCGGCCGTCCCCGGCTACTACCCGCAGATCTCCTCCGAGCTGTACACGACCAACGGCGAGGCCGACGGACACGCCGCCAACGCCAACGGCGTCATGATGTTCACGCCGGAGATGACCACCTGCCAGACGGCCTCCGCGATCGACCCGAACGACCGCTGGAAGCCCGAGGACTGCGCGTCCGGCTTCAACTTCCCGGACGACGAGAAGCTGATCCAGCAGGAGTTCGCCAAGAACGTCCCCTTCGCGCTGTCCGTCGGGGAGAGCGCCGCGCACCCCGACCGGCCCGCCTCCACGGTCGGCATGAGCGCCGCCGACTTCACCCTCGACCCCTTCACCACCTCCTACGTCGCCCGCGGCGAGGACCAGACGGTCTCCGTCACCGCCCGCAAGGCGCTGAAGGACAAGCTCCTCAACTTCCGTGTCAACGGCGGCCGTACGCACGACGACGAGCTCAAGGCCTGGAAGGGCGGCGACGTCTACGGCGGCGAGGACAACAACTGGTTCGACCAGTACCGGGCCGAGGTGGACGGCACCAGGCCCGGCGACAAGGTCGAGGTCTGGTTCACCGGACGCGACCGCGGCAGGCTCGTCTCCAGCGAACACTTCACGTACACCGTGGCCGAGCGCCCCCGCGCGGACGTCCTGGTGATCGCGGAGGAGGGCGCGAAGGCGCAGTACGCCCAGACCTACGTGGACGCGCTGCGGGCCAACGGGAAGTCCGCCGCGGTCTGGGACGTGGCCGTCCAGGGCGCCCCGCACCACCTCGGCGTGCTCTCCCACTTCCGCACGGCCGTCCACTACACCGGCGCCGGCGCCCCCGGCGGCCCCACGCAACTGGCGGTCCGCGACTTCCTCAACGAGGGCGGC
>NZ_JZWV01000960.1 GCF_000966975.1 Streptomyces katrae
CTTCCTCAACGAGGGCGGCCGGCTCATCGAGGCCGGCGAGCTGGCGGGCGGCCGGGCCAAGGTCGGCCGGGCCCTGACGGACGACTTCAGCCAGTACTACCTCGGAGCCTACGGCCGGGCCACGGCCAAGGCCCCCTCCGGCTTCACCGGCGCGGGCACCCTCGCCGGGGCCAAGGGCGCACTCGGCGACGCCGCCGGCAACCCCCTGAACTCCCCGGGGGCCTTCAGCGTCACCTCCGACTCCCTGCCGCCGGACCGGTTCCCGCAGTTCAAGAGCGCGCAGGCGGGCCAGTACGCCGGCATCGTGAACCCGTACGCCCCCTACGCGGGCACCGGCATGGCGTCGGCCACCCACCAGGACGACGACTGGAAGCGGCTGACGCGCACCGTCGACCTCACCAAGGTGACGGCCGCCGACCAGCCCAAGCTGAAGACGGCCCTCAACTGGGACACCGAGGAGGGCTACGACCACGCCGTCCTGGAGGCCCGCACGGCCGGCGCCGAGGACTGGACCACACTTCCGGAAGCGGGTGGCTCGAGCTCCGCCACCGTCCCGGCGGAGTGCGGCGCCGGGTTCCTGATCAACGACCACCCGTTCCTGCGCCACTACCTCACCCTGGGGAGCGGCGGCTGCTCACCGAGCGGTACCAGCGGGGCCTGGAACAGCTTCACGGGCTCGTCGGGCGGCTGGAAGCAGGTCTCCTTCGACCTGAGCGCCTACGCCGGGAAGACCGTCGAGGTCTCCCTCTCGTACATCACCGACCCCGGCTCCGGCGGCCGCGGGGTCTTCGCGGACGAGGCCCGGCTCTCCGTGGGCGGCTCCGACCAGGCCGCGGAGGGCTTCGAGACCTCCCTCGGGGCCTGGACGGCCCAGGGCGCGCCCGCCGGAAGTCCCGATGTTCCGGGAGATTGGTCCAGGACCGGAGAGCTCTTCACGTCCTACGCCGCCGTCACTACGCGTGACACGGTCCTGTTCGGCTTCGGGCTGGAGCACCTTCCGGCCGCGGCCGACCGCGCTCTCCTGCTCGGCAGGGCGCTCCGCTCCCTGAACGGCTGATCCGCAACCCTCCCGGCGCTCACTCCGAGTGACCGGGACCGAAGTCCCCGGGGCTCCCGGCCACAGCAGTGGTCCAGGGCCCCGGGGGGCGTACCCCCGCGAAAGCGGGGGAGTGTCAGGCTCCGGCCGATTCCACTCCGAAGCTCACGGAGAGGTAGGGTCGTAAGCGGTCGGGGACATCCCATACAGCTCGCCGGCGGGACAGGCCGGCGCACCAACGAGGAGATCGGTTCGTGACGATCCGCGTAGGCATCAATGGTTTTGGCCGCATTGGCCGCAACTACTTCCGGGCGCTTCTCGAGCAGGGGGCGGACATCGAGGTTGTCGGTGTCAACGACCTGACGGACAACGGCACCCTGGTGCACCTGCTCAAGTACGACAGCATCCTGGGCCGTCTGAAGCAGGACGTCTCCCACACCGATGACACCATCACCGTGGGCGACATGACCTTCAAGACGTTCGCCGAGCGCGACCCCGCGAACCTCCCCTGGGGCGAACTGGGCGCCGACATCGTCATCGAGTCGACCGGCATCTTCACGAAGAAGGCCGACGCCGCCAAGCACATCGCGGCCGGCGCGAAGAAGGTCCTCATCTCGGCCCCGGCCAAGGACGAGGACATCACCATCGTGATGGGCGTCAACCAGGACAAGTACGACGCCGCCAACCACCACGTGATCTCCAACGCCTCCTGCACCACCAACTGCGTGGCGCCGATGGCCAAGGTCCTCGACGAGAACTTCGGCATCGTCAAGGGCATGATGACGACGGTCCACGCGTACACGAACGACCAGCGCATCCTGGACTTCCCGCACTCGGACCTGCGCCGCGCCCGCGCCGCCGCCGAGAACATCATCCCGACCTCCACCGGTGCCGCCAAGGCCACCGCGCTGGTCCTGCCGCAGCTCAAGGGCAAGCTCGACGGCATCGCCATGCGCGTCCCGGTCCCCACCGGCTCCGTCACCGACCTCGTCCTGGAGCTCTCCCGCGAGACCACCAAGGAAGAGATCAACGCCGCCTTCCAGAAGGCCGCCGAAGGCCAGCTCAAGGGCATCCTCGACTACACCGAGGACGCGATCGTCTCCTCCGACATCGTGAACTGGCCGGCTTCGTGCACCTTCGACTCCTCGCTGACCATGGTGCAGGACGGTACGCAGGTCAAGGTCGTCGGCTGGTACGACAACGAGTGGGGCTACTCCAACCGCCTCGTCGACCTCACCGTCTTCGTCGGCGGTCAGCTCTAAGAACGTAGGGCAAGGCAACACCATGTGAGCACAGGGTCCGCCCGGCGCGATGAGGCGCCGTACGGGCCCTGTCGCTTGCCCCGTCCCATCCGCCCTGCACCTGTAACAGCCCTGTATGGGGACAAGGAGTAGAAACACATGAAGACGATCGACGAACTTCTCGCGGACGGCGTCGCCGGCAAGCGGGTCTTCGTACGCGCCGATCTCAACGTGCCGCTCAAGGAAGGCGTGATCACCGACGACGGCCGTATCCGCGCCGTCCAGCCCACCATCGCCAAGCTCGCCGAGGCCGGCGCCCGCGTGGTCGTCGCCTCGCACCTGGGCCGCCCCAAGGGCACCGGCACCGAGCCCGACTTCTCCCTCGCCCCCGCCGCCAAGCGGCTCGGCGAGCTGCTCGGCGCCGAGGTCGCCTTCGCCACCGACACCGTCGGCTCCTCCGCCAAGGAGACCGTCGCCGCCCTCGCCGACGGCCAGGTCGCCGTCATCGAGAACCTCCGCTTCAACGCCGGCGAGACCTCCAAGGACGAGGCCGAGCGCGTGGCCTTCGCCCGCGAGCTCGCCGAGCTGGCCGACCTCTACGTCGGCGACGGCTTCGGCGCCGTCCACCGCAAGCACGCCTCGGTCTTCGACCTGCCCAAGCTGCTCCCGCACGCGGCCGGCTACCTCATCGCCACCGAGGTCGGCGTCCTGAAGAAGCTGACCGCCGAGGTCAAGCGCCCGTACGTGGTCGTCCTCGGCGGTGCCAAGGTCTCCGACAAGCTCGCCGTCATCGACGAGCTCCTCGGCAAGGCCGACCGCATCCTCATCGGCGGCGGCATGGCCTACACCTTCCTCTACGCCAAGGGCTACGAGGTCGGCATCTCCCTGCTCCAGAAGGACCAGGTGGACACGGTCAAGGAGTACATGGCCCGCGCCGAGAAGAACGGCGTCGAGCTGGTCGTCCCCGTCGACATCCTCGCCTCCGCGGACTTCCCCGACATCAAGGGCGGGACCCCGGCCGACTTCGAGACCGTCGACGCCGACAAGATCCCCGCGGACAAGGAGGGCCTGGACATCGGCCCCAGGACCCGCGAGCTGTACGCGTCGAAGATCGCCGACGCCGAGACCGTCTTCTGGAACGGTCCGGTCGGCGTCTTCGAGCACCCCGACTACGCGAACGGCACCCGCGCGATCGCGCAGGCCCTCGTCGACAGCCGGGCCTTCACCGTGGTCGGCGGCGGCGACAGCGCCGCGGCCGTCCGCATCCTGGGCTTCGACGAGAACGCCTTCGGACACATTTCCACCGGCGGTGGCGCCAGCCTCGAATACCTCGAGGGCAAGACGCTCCCCGGCCTCGCCGCCCTGGAGGGCTGAACCACCATGACCTCTGTCGAAAACGGCCGCACCCCGCTCATGGCGGGCAACTGGAAGATGAACCTCAACCACCTGGAGGCCATCGCCCACGTCCAGAAGCTCGCCTTCGCGCTCGCCGACAAGGACTACGACGCGGTCGACGTCGCCGTGCTCCCGCCCTTCACCGACCTGCGCTCGGTCCAGACCCTGGTCGACGGCGACAAGCTGAAGATCAAGTACGGCGCCCAGGACATCTCGGCCCACGACTCCGGTGCCTACACCGGCGAGATCTCCGGCCCGATGCTCTCCAAGCTGAAGTGCACCTTCGTGGCCGTCGGCCACAGCGAGCGCCGCCAGTACCACGGCGAGACCGACGAGCTCTGCAACGCCAAGGTCAAGGCCGCCTTCCGCAACGGGATCACCCCGATCCTCTGCGTCGGCGAGGGCCTCGACGTCCGCAAGGCGGGCAACCAGGTCGCGCACACCCTCGCCCAGGTCGACGGCGGCCTCAAGGACGTCCCGGCCGACCAGGTCGAGTCCATCGTGATCGCCTACGAGCCCGTCTGGGCGATCGGCACCGGCGAGGTCGCCACCCCCGAGGATGCCCAGGAGGTCTGCGGGGCGATCCGCGGCCGCCTCGCCGAGCTGTACTCCCAGGAGCTGGCCGACAAGGTCCGCATCCAGTACGGCGGCTCCGTCAAGGCCGGCAACATCGCCGCGATCATGGCCCAGCCCGACGTCGACGGCGCCCTCATCGGCGGCGCGGCCGGCGGCGCGGCACTGGACGTGGACGAGTTCGTCAAGATCGTCCGCTTCCGCGACCAGTGAGTATGCGGTAGGGCCGATCCGTCGTACCCTTGCGGGGGCCGGGGGCTGCTGGTGCAGCCGTCGGCCCCCGCTTCCTCCCAGCAGCAGACGTAAGCCCAGAAAGTAGGAATCAGCCGTGGTTATGGGGTTCTCGATCGCCCTGATCGTCTTCAGCGCTCTGCTGATGCTGCTCGTGCTGATGCACAAGGGCAAGGGCGGCGGCCTTTCCGACATGTTCGGCGGCGGCATGCAGTCCTCCGTCGGCGGCTCCTCCGTGGCCGAGCGCAACCTGGACCGCATCACGGTCGTCGTCGGCCTGCTGTGGTTCGCCTGCATCGTGGCGCTCGGCCTGCTCATGAAGTCGAGCGGCAGCTGACGGTTCCGGCCATTTCGCCCGGCCCGCTTGGTCTTTACGTAAACTGAGGCGCCCACAGCGGGTATACCCTCACGCTGGGCGGCACCATCACGCAGGGAGTTACGACCGTGGCAAGTGGCAACGCGATTCGTGGAAGTCGGGTCGGAGCCGGGCCGATGGGCGAGGCCGAGCGCGGTGAATCCGCGCCCCGCCTGCGCATCTCCTTCTGGTGCTCGAACGGGCACGAGACGCAGCCCAGCTTCGCCAGCGACGCGCAGGTCCCCGACACCTGGGACTGCCCGCGCTGCGGCTTCCCCGCCGGCCAGGACCGGGACAACCCGCCCGCACCGCCGCGCACCGAGCCGTACAAGACGCACCTCGCGTACGTACGGGAGCGCCGCACCGACGCCGACGGCGAGGCGATCCTCGCCGAGGCCCTCGCCAAGCTCCGCGGCGAGATCTGAGACCGGCCTCGGCCGGGGCCACGCTCAAGAGTGACTCGGGGCCCGGCCCGTGGGAGTACGAATCCCGCGGGCCGGGCCCCTTTGTGTGCGTTGTCCCCCTTCGGATCCCTTAGGTTGGGGGTGGCGGGGCACAACAGGACGGAAGAAGTGGGTTGATGTCCGAGATGAACGCAGAAAGCCGCACGAGGCTGAACCGGCTGCCCGAGTGGAACGCGCTCGGCAAGCACCGGGAAGAGCTGGGGCAGACGCATCTGCGGGAGCTGTTCGAGACGGATCCGGACCGGGGCACCGGGTACACCCTGCGGGTCGGCGACCTGCACATCGACTACTCGAAGCACCTCGTCACCGACGAGACCCTCGCGCTGCTGCGCGAGCTGGCCGAGGCGACGGGCGTGGCGGAGCTGCGGGACGCCATGTTCCGCGGCGAGAAGATCAACGTGACGGAGGACCGCGCGGTCCTGCACACCGCGCTGCGCGCCCCCGCGGACGCGGTCGTCGAGGTGGACGGCGAGAACGTCGTCCCCGCCGTCCACGAGGTCCTCGACAAGATGGCGGCCTTCTCCGACCAGGTCCGGTCGGGGGAGTGGACCGGCTTCACCGGCAAGCGCATCAAGAACGTCGTCAACATCGGCATCGGCGGCTCCGACCTCGGCCCGGCGATGGCGTACGAGGCCCTGCGCGCCTTCACGGACCGCTCCCTGACGGTGAAGTTCGTGTCCAACGTCGACGGCGCCGACCTCCACGAGGCCGTACGCGACCTGGACCCGGCCGAGACGCTGTTCATCATCGCGTCCAAGACCTTCACCACCATCGAGACCATCACCAATGCCACCTCGGCTCGCCAGTGGCTGCTCGCCGGTCTCGGCGGCGACCAGGCCGCCGTGGCACGGCACTTCGTGGCCCTGTCCACCAACGCCGAGAAGGTCACCGAGTTCGGCATCGACCCGGCCAACATGTTCGGCTTCTGGGACTGGGTCGGCGGCCGCTACTCCTTCGACTCGGCCATCGGGCTCTCCCTGATGATCGCGATCGGCCCGGACTCCTTCCGGGAGCTGCTCGGCGGCTTCCACGCCATGGACGAGCACTTCCGCACCGCGGCGCCGGAGGACAACGCCCCCCTGCTGATGGGCCTGTTGGGCATCTGGTACGGGGCCTTCTTCGACGCCCAGTCGCACGCGGTGCTCCCGTACAGCCACTACCTCTCCCGTTTCACGGCCTACCTGCAGCAGCTGGACATGGAGTCCAACGGCAAGTCCGTGGACCGCGACGGCAATCCGGTGGACTGGCAGACCGGCCCGGTGGTGTGGGGCACGCCCGGCACCAACGGGCAGCACGCGTACTACCAGTTGATCCACCAGGGCACCAAGGTGATCCCGGCGGACTTCATCGGCTTCGCCCGCCCGGTGGCGGAGCTGGAGCCGGCGCTGGAGGCCCAGCACGACCTGCTGATGGCGAACTTCTTCGCCCAGACCCAGGCCCTGGCCTTCGGCAAGACGGCCGAGGAGGTACGGGCGGAGGGCGTCGCCGAGGCGCTCGTCCCGCACAAGACCTTCCAGGGCAACCACCCGACGACGACGATCCTCGCGGGTGAGCTGACCCCGGCGGTGCTGGGCCAGCTCATCGCCCTCTACGAGCACAAGGTGTTCGTCCAGGGCGCGGTGTGGAACATCGACTCCTTCGACCAGTGGGGCGTCGAGCTCGGCAAGGTCCTCGCCAAGCGGGTGGAGCCGGCGCTGACGGAGGGCTCGCACGTGGAGAGCCTGGACCCGTCGACGCGGGCCCTGGTGGCCACGTACCGGGAGCTGCGCGGGCGGCAGTAGGAACGGCGGAGCGCCCCGTACCGGTCGGACGACCGGCGCGGGGCGCTCCTCGCTTCCCGGCTCAGGCGGAGGCCGGGGGGTACAGCCCGGACGGGAGCTTCGCCGCGGCGGCGCGGTCCAGCAGCCAGAGGGTGCGGCTGCGGCCGTAGGCCTCGGCCGCCGGGGCCTGCACCCCGCCCGCCCCGCCGAGGGCGATGGCGACCGCGCCGGCCTTGTCCTCGTCCTCGCCGGCCGCCAGCAGCCACACCTCACGGGCCGCACGGATCGCGGGGAGGGTGAGCGAGACGCGGGTCGGCGGGGGCTTGGGGGCGCCGTGGACGCCGACGACGGTCCGCTCGGTCTCGCGGGCCGCCGGGTGCTCGGGGAACAGGGACGCCACGTGGGTGTCCGGACCCACGCCCAGCATCAGCACGTCGAACTGCGGGACCGGGCCGTGGTCCTCGGGGGTGGCCGCCCGCGCCAGCTCGGCGGCGTACGCGGCCGCGGCGGAGTCCACGTCGGCGCCGTGCGGGCCGTCTGAGGCGGGCATCGCGTGCACGCGCGCGGGGTCCAGCGGGACGGCGTCCAGGAGGGCCTCACGGGCCTGTACGTGGTTGCGCTCGGGGTCGTCGGCGGGGACGTAGCGCTCGTCGCCCCACCAGAGGTCGATACGGGACCAGTCGATCGCGTCCCGGGCCGGGGCCGCGGCGAGCGCGGCGAGGAGGCCGTTGCCGTTGCGGCCGCCGGTGAGGACGACGGAGGCGCTGCCGCGGGCGGCCTGCGCGTCCACGATCTTGGTGATGAGCCGGGCGGCTGCGGCCTGGGCCATCAGCTCCTTGTCCCGGTGGACGACCACCTGGGGAGTCGTCATACCCATGTGCTGCCGCCTTCTTGGTAGTTCTGGGTGGTGTGAGGGGCGCGGGTGCGGGTGGGCGCCGCTGCGCGGAGCCGTTCCCCACCCCGCCCCTTCCCGAAACCGGGGGCTCCGCCCCGGACCCCCGCGCCTCAACGC